>JAFGWZ010000097.1 GCA_016936905.1 Deltaproteobacteria bacterium
CGTGCTGCCTTTCAAGCTCGAAACGACAAACGGTCTGATTACCTCCCATGCGTGCCTTGCTCTTTTAGGCGAGTTTGCCGTGCCCTCGGCCTGCTGCGGATGCTGGACGAGCAGTTGCCGAAGCCCGGCAGTGGTTCCGGTTATAGAGCGGGGGAGCATGTTTTGCCCCTGGTATTGATGCTCAACGGCGGTGGCAGGAGCCTGGAGGATCTTCGCGAGCTCAGGGCTGACCATGGTTTTCGGGAGATTCTGGCATCGGGTCGGTTTTGGCATGGAGCGGATGCCCTGCGGTCAGTTCGGGGCCAACGCGGTTTTTTTCCGGATTGGTGGCTTAGCGTAGAATTGTGGTCGGCTCTTTGTGCTGAAAACGCTGGATATCTCCTGGCACCATCACCAGGTGCAGACGCTGCGGTGGAAACTCTACGGGACGGCGGGCAAGGTTGTCTTTCATGGTGGAGCACTCTGGCTGAAAGTCAGGCGTCATGTGAGGGCTCTCTTTGCTGCCGTACGATTGCAAAGCTGGCGATGTGCCTTTGGATAAAAAGATACAACGTCCGAAAGGAACCATGAGTTTGAAAAAACCGAGGGAGAGGTGTGTCCCCATGGCAGCACAATGCCACGACATGACATGATTCAGGTATGGGGAGCCTCGTTTGAGCCGGTTCTCGTGATTGCTGTGACGGCCTAAATCATTTATTGAGCCCCCGTTATCCTAAAAAACCCTCCGTCCAAAATCAATCGCGGATCTTGGGAGAGAATAATCCCTTTACCATCCTCTCTGTTTCATGGTACGTACATCACTGACCAGAGGAACCCGGAGACAGGTTTCCGGCAGCACATCGGGGAGACTCTTACCTCCGATATGCCGGAAGAACGATTCTGCATTCATAAAAAAGGAGGATCGATCATGAAACGTTTTTTCTGCATCACCGCGGTGCTGACAGTTGCGATCTGTTTATTGTCAGGCTGCACAGCCACCCAAAACCTCACATCGTCGATAACCACAACCGTCGGGGCGATGACATCTAACGTGGATGATCAATTGTTTTCCCAAGTCCCTGAAGAGGGGCGACAGGGAATCCCCGAGGCCGAGTCTGACCTCAAGATATCCCGGGAAAAGCTGAAACTGGCCGATATGAAGGAAAAACTGGCAGGCGCCCAAAAAGATTATTCCGGTTATCTGGCGGACATGGCGGATAAAGATAACGAGGCGGCGGCCCTTACGCTGGACATCGCAAAATACGAAGCAATAGACAGAGCAGGCCTGGGCGATAAAGATAAAAACGTTAAAAATATTGCCAAGTTAAAAACCAAGAAGCATGGCATTGAAGGAGATAAAATCAATATCGAGGCGAAAATCTCCATTGTCGAGCGTACCATCAAGAACCTGACTGAACAGATCAGACAGCAGGAAGAGGTCGTTGCCGGCCTGATATCTCCGAAAACCGAAGCAGAGCAGCAGGTTTCATCTCCGCCGCCGACCGGTGAAGACGAAAAACCTGCCGATACCGGCGCGGTGAAGGAAGGACCCGCTGAAAAAGCGGCTGAACCGGCAGAGCCTGAAGCGCCGCCTCAGCCGACGGGCGATACCGACCCCGGTGCCGGGGATAGAGAAATTGGTAAACAGTAATTGGTAAATAGAAAAAGGGAATCCAGATAGCGGAAATCGTAAAACGGCAAATAGGAATTAGTAAATAGAAAATGGGGATTGGGGAATTCGGATAACGAAAATCGGAAACAGAATTCGTAAACCGTAAAGAGTAGACCGGATAATGTGAAACTTTAAACTTGAAACGTGAAACCTGAGATGAATTATGCGTCCACGGTGAACCGCCTGATTCATCGCATGCGGGCCTTTATCTGTGTGGCATCGGTCCGTCGGTCCGCCCCTCGATGAGATATTGTAGGGGATTGATACCATCAAGGCCATCCGGCACCGGTATCCCCAGCATGAAGAGCACCAGGGGAACAAGATCCCGTGTCGACACATTCTGGCGAACGATATGCCGGCCCGGAAACACCCCTTTCAGTCCGGGACCCCCGACCCAGAATGAAACAACACTGTCACTTCGATAGTAACTGCCGTGATGACCATATTTTCTCCGGTCGTTCTCAAAATACGACCCCCGCTTGTTGATGATCTTGATATCAGGAGCGGTCGTACGGGTATACTGATTTCGCAGGCCGTCAACAACATAATCCTTCAGTTCGAAACGGCAGGAAAGCTTCGCCATGGGTTTCAGCGCCTTCAGAAAACCGTCGTCTCCGGTATCACTGTCATAACCGTCACAATCAAAACACCACCAGCAATCGTCCTCCACCACCCCCTCATTTCTTTCACCGGGGTACTGCCTGATAACCAGGGCATTCATATGCTCCGAGATCTCATCATTCTGAAGGAGGAGATCCACCGCCGGCTTCACATCCCTCAGGAGACGGGGGGGATCGAGCCAGATCCCCGTCTCCCGGTTTTTCAGGTAGATCTCCTTCGTGGAGGCGCCGGGCATAATGACTGCGTCCGCGTCGCCACATCCGATACCGCCGCCGGGAAGCCTGAATGCCCCCTGAAGGCTGTCGTCAACGAGGTTATTGGAAAGAAATGATTCTATCTTCGTAAAGCCATGTTCGGATACAAGTATGAAAACCGTATCTTCATAGCACCCCACGTCTTTCAGCGTCTCCATGATATGCACCATGAGGGGATCGAGAACGGCCTCGGCGTACTGTCTTTGAATTCCGTTCATTGTCGCATGAGCACAGATTAATTCGGATGGAGGATAATGGGAGTACAGATCCGTTCCCAAAAGCTGTATTACCATAACATGGGGAATCTCCCAGCCATATTTCGCAATGCCCCTGAGACTTTTGCAGAAGTTGAAGAGGTGCCCATCCTCAAAGGCCATGACTGTTCTTTCGTCAATATATCTGCTGGAAGGAATCCAGAACCCCTTCTCAATCAGTCCCAGAACCGACGCATTTCCCCAGAAAAAAGCCCCCGACCGTATCGGCCAGTCAACCCCGTTCGTCACCATGAGCATCGCCGTCATTGAACGCTTTCCCGCCGCTCCGACGAGATCGAAGAGCGTGGTTACCCCCTTTTCTTTTAAAATCGTATTGATCCTCTGCTGTCCGTACGAGATCATCGTCCGCACTTCATGAGATTTCCGGTCAAACCAGATCGTTGATACTATCCCGGTATGTTTAGGATAAAACCCCGTATACATCGAACTGATACCCGGTACCGAAGCCGCCGGCATGGTGACGAATACCCGTGGAAAGTATATGTATGATTGGTCATCGTTGCCCCCCATCAACATCTCCCTGAAATGAGGAAGGTTTTCAAATTTCTCGTTAATGATGCCTTCTTTCATGCCGTGGAGTTCTATGATGACAATTCGGGGGCTTCGTTCTTCCGCAGCCTCAGCATTCCATAGGGAACCGGGGAATACAATCATCATTGCGATGCAGAAAAAAGCACGAAGATCTTCCTTATCATCTTCATTCGCTTTATCTCCCAGGATGTGACCGTCATGTGATCGACCTCACCATTCTCCGCCTCCCCTTGAAATACCATCATCATGGAGGGAAACTGTTGTCTGAACCGCTTCTGTCCTTACCACAAACCGATCGATTCAGTCCAGACAGAGGTTATTTATGGAACAAGCCGGTTTTTTCCACCGGTACGGCATCACGCCGGATATAAAGAGTAATCGTATCGTCACCCTCCCACCAAAGGGCCTATATGGCGGAACATCACGAAAACGGCTTGACAATATGGCAACCGGATTATATGTAAATGCCGCTCGTTACTTCAATTACAGAATGCACAAAAATGGGAGGAAATCAAAAATGAAGAAGTTTTACGTATTCTTTGCCGTCATTATCGGCCTTTATATCATAATGTTCGCAGCACAGAAAAGTGTCAGGACCGTCGATATTATTGGTTCGGACCTGACCGCCGATGAAGCAATTGCCTTGCTGACCGAAGGGAATGAGCGATACGCCGCCGGTGAGCAGCAATACCCGAACCAGGACCGGTCACGAAGGAATCTCACTTCGTCAAAGGGACAGCATCCGTTCGCCACGGTAATAGCCTGCTCAGACTCGAGGGTGCCCGTAGAAACCCTTTTTGACCGTGGAATTGGCGATATTTTCGTGATCCGTGTCGCCGGTAATGTCATCGACACCGATGAAGCAGGTTCAATTGAATACGGAATCGATCACCTCGCAACTCCTGTGTTCGTCGTCCTGGGACACACCCACTGCGGCGCGGTGACCGCCGTTGTCTCCAACGCCGCACTGCACGGCAACATCCCCCCCCTTGTCGACAACATCGTCCCCGCGGTTCTCAAGGCTAAAGATGAACACCCCGCATTGAAGGGCAACGCGCTGGTGGAAGAGGCGGTTAAGTATAACATATGGCAGGCCATTTCAGACCTCTTCCAGAAAAGTTCTATTACCGTCAAAAGAGTAAAGTACGGAAAGCTGAAGGTCATCGGCGCCGTTTATGACATCGAAACGGGGAAAGTAAGCTGGCTCGGGGAACATCCGGATCAGAAGAATTTACTTGCCAAATACGCTCAGTCGGCTGCTCCTCATCAATCAGCCCATTAACGTAAGCGGTACTTATTGAACAGAGCGGTATGAACGATCAGGTCGAGGGAACTGATAATCTCCCGCTGACATACCACTCATTTCAACACCATCTCACAGCCCGGCAGTCCCATACTGCCGGGCTGTTTCATTTTTGCAGCAGCCTTGTATATCGGAAATCAGGAATTAGAAAATGTGAATTGGGAATCGAAAAATCTGAAACGTGTAATATGAAGCCTGAAAAACGTTCACATCTCCATATCCTTGACATTCCCGATAAGAAAAGTGTAATGAATCAATACGTATAATTCTTCCTGAAAGCCCGCTTTCACTTTACGGAACCAAGAGAGTCCCATGGTTGAATTTTCACAATTGAGACCGGGAGCAAAGGCAGACGTCGTAATCGCTGTCGATTATATAAAAGAAAAAATCGATGTGAGACGATCGCTGATTTATGATGTCATTGACGACAACATCATTCTTTCTCAGACAAGTCCGCCGGTCTCAAGCCACTATGTCGGCACCAGGGTCGTCGTTACCTACCTCGTTCGGAAAGATAACGAATATATTCGATACGGCTATGAAGGAACGGTGGCGGAGATTATCAGAAACTACCGACTGACGTCGTCGGAGAAAGTCTCGGCATTTGTCGTCAGGATAAAAGGCTACCCGGCACGATTTAATGTGCGGATGCATTTTCGCGTCAGGCCGGGGAGCGCCAGCGGTCTGACGCTTACCATTTCCGGAGAAAAAATGGCCATCATTGATATCTCCATCGGCGGCGCCAAGGTTACTCACCGCATGAATATGAATATTGAAACTAAAACCAGGGTAAGGGGAATTCTTTGCATTGACAGTGACGAGTATACCGTTGAAGCATTGGTCCTCAGAAAATGGAGGCAGGAGCAGTCGAAACGGCGGCAAGGAATTGAATACCTGGCTATAAGGTTTATGTACTTATCATCTGCCGTGGAGAATCACCTGGCAAAAAAGATCAGAGAGATTGAAAGAGAAAATCGCTCGAAGGAACTCGGATTAACTGCCCGCGACAGCAGTGACTGAAACATAAAAACCTGCTCCCGGCGCTGCCGGGATGAACTCGTTCAGGCGCAACCGGCCGCGGCTCTAATGAAATTGGTGAGGTAAACGTATGATGATCAATGATCCCAATCCCCCGGAACGTCATTACTCCCTCGAAACGGTGAAGGCAAACGAAGAAATCGCGAAGAAGTTTTTTGAGATCGAAAAAGAAACCCTTGCCATCCGTAATTTCAAAGACTTCTTCGAACGGCTCCTGTTCCTCATCGAAGACAAGTTCGCCGTCCCTCACGTGTGGCTGTCCATAGTAAACGGCAGCGAAATATCTCATGTCCTTGAATCTCTCGAATCGTCCGACCTGCTGAAGAAGCGCCTCAATCTCATAGGGAAAAGCACCTTTCTGCAGCTCGTGAATAATGCCGCCGTGCCGATTCTTGTCAACGAAGACCTGAAACCATATTACAGGCTGCTTCCCCACCGAAAGAAATACTTCGTCAAATCCCTCGCCATCGCGCCTCTCGTCTATGAAGATGAACTCATTGGAAGCCTTAACCTCGGCGATTATTCCGCATCACGATTCGAGCCGAGCATGGATATCTTTTTCCTTTCCCAACTGGCGGTCAAGACCTCGATCTGCCTCTCCAACATAACGGCCCACGAAAAGCTGAACTACCTCGCCACGCGGGACTCCCTTACTGACCTGATGAACAGGCGCGAATTCGACAGGATGATCAAAGAAGAGTTTCAAAAAGCGGGCACCGGGGGCAGACATCTCTCGCTACTGCTGATCGATTGTAATGACCTGAAAGCGGTAAATGAATCATACGGGTACACCTGTGGTGACGCCATGCTCATCTATGCGGCGACACAGATAGTAAAGACGGTTCATCGTGACGGCTTCGTATTCAGACTCGCGGGGGACCAGTTCGCCGTTCTCATCCCCGGAGGCTCTGCAAAGACTATATCGGCAATTCTCAAGCGGCTTCACGGGCTGTTCGTACAATACCCCCTTCTATATGGCAGCGAAAGCATCCCTATCTCAATCAGCTGCGGCGTTTCATCGACGGCGGACATCGATACGTCCACCGCCGTTTCCCTCCTCGAAAAAGCGGTGCGTTCTCTCTATGAAACAAAACGACAGGCATCAGCCCTCCAGCCGTCCGTATCATGAGGAATGGACACGGCAGTGGAACCCGCACAAAAGGATCACCACCATGAAGATAAAGATTTTTACAACGGGGGGAACGATCGACAAGGTATATTTCGACCGGAAAAGCACTTACCAGGTCGGTGAACCACAGATTGTCAAGATCCTGGAAGAGATGAACGTAACTGTCGATTACGACTATTCATCGATTCTGAGGAAGGACAGCCTCGATATGACCGATGAAGACCGGCGACTCCTCTATGATGCCATCAAAAATGAACCCTGCCGCCATATCGTCGTCACTCACGGCACCGATACCATGATCGATTCGGCACGTGAGGTCTCTACCGTCCGTGGGAAGGTTATCGTTTTCACCGGAGCGATCAGGCCGGCAGGGTTTACATCGTCCGACGCGGCCTTCAACATCGGCGCCGCCCTCACCGCTGTTCAGATCCTGCCTGATGGTGTCTATATCGTGATGAACGGGCGCATCTTCGATCCGATGAAGGCGCGGAAAAACCGACAGCGCGAACGTTTCGAAGCACTGTGAGCCCCACAGACCACACAAAAACGCCTCTGCGGCAAAGCAAATCAGGAAGGGAGGGATTTCCTTGTTAACAGAGGCGTTTTCAGCGAAATAATCAAACGTTGTAAACGATCAAATCCTCCATATCGATGTCGTGGCATTGCGGCCGAGAAACCGGCTGCATATCCGCCGCTCATGCCACCTTGTATGGTCATACCGATCTTTCATAGAAAGATTCCGTTGCGGCGGGGCCCTAATCGGCCTGTCTCCTCAGAAATGTTGGAACCTCATAATCTGTTATCTGATCATCGTCGATAAGCCCCATTTTTACGACCACCGGCTTATCGGCGCTCTTTTCTTTTCTCATGAATGCCGGCGTTGAAAGATCTTCCCGCTTGTTATAGCTCACATAACTTGAGATCGATGGAATTTCCTGTTTCTTTCGGCTTTTCGCATCGAAACCTGTGGCGATCACGGTAATTCGTATATCGTCACCCATGGTTTCGTCGATAACCGTACCGAAGATAATATTCGCATCATCGTGCGCTTCACTCTGCACAAGGGTGGACGCCTCGTTGACCTCAAAGAGTGTCATATCCGGCCCCCCCGTGATGTTCAGCAGGACTCCGCGGGCTCCCTGAATGGTATTGTCTTCCAGCAGGGGAGATGAAACGGCTTTCTGCGCCGCTTCCACCGCTCTGTTTTCACCGCTGGCAATGCCTGTTCCCATCAGGGCAAGGCCCATTTCGCACATGACATTTTTCACGTCGGCAAAATCCAGGTTTATCAGGCCGGGCACCATGATAAGATCAGAGATTCCCTTAACGGCATAGTACAGGATATCATCGGCCTTTTTAAATGCATCCAGGAGCGACATATTTCGGCCGCCGATACTGAGCAGTCTCTGGTTGGGAATAACGATCAACGTATCGACCGTTTCTTTGAGGGCGGCGATTCCCTCTTCAGACTGTCGCTCTCTCTTTTTCCCTTCAAACAGAAACGGCTTTGTAACGACCGCCACAGTAAGGGCTCCCAGCTCCTTGGCAATCTCCGCAACCACGGGAGCTCCGCCGGTGCCCGTTCCTCCTCCAAGGCCCGCTGTGATGAATACCATGTCGGCGCCGCTGAGATGATCCCTTATCATGTCCCGCGATTCAATAGCCGATCGTTTCCCCACATCGGGGTCGGACCCAGCTCCCAGCCCCCTGGTTATCTCAGCTCCCAGTTGGATCTTGATGGGCGACTGAGACGCCGCGAGGGCCTGCGAATCGGTGTTGGCCGCGATAAAATCGACCCCATTGAGGTCATATGATATCATCATGTTAACGGCATTCCCGCCTCCGCCTCCGACACCTACAACTTTGATTTTCGCATCATTCTCTTTTCCCGCATCAAACAGTTCAAACATACGACAATCCCTCCCTTCTAAAAATAATCAGTAAACCATTTTTTCATTCTGCGAATGATTCCCGTTATTATATTGCCCTCACGCTTCTTGAAGACCCGTATCGATTTATTTTTATGCCCGTGAAGCACTAATCCGACCCCAGTGGCATAAAGCGGACTGTTCACCACATCGGTCAAACCTCCGATGCTGATTGGAACCCCCCGTCGGACCGGCATGTTGAACACCTGCTCCCCCAGTTCTATGACGCCTTCCATGATGGCCGTTCCTCCCGTCAGGACAACGCCGGCAGCGAGAAGATCTTCATACCCCGACTTGATGACCTCGCGATGGGCCAGTCTGAGTATTTCTTCGATCCTCGGTTCTACAATTTCTCCCAGAATATGCCGTGCCACCTTCCGGGGGGTCCGCCCGCCGACACTGGGGACTTCGATCGTGTCATCAGCGGGAATAAGGGGCGTGTAAGCGCACCCGTACTTGATCTTGATCTTTTCAGCCTCATTCATTGGTGTCCGCAAACCGACGGCGATGTCATTGGTCAGATAGTCTCCCCCAAGCGGCAGTACCGACGTGTGTTTGATGCTTCCCTCGGCGAACACGGCGATATCGGTGGTCCCGCCGCCGATATCGATGATGGCGACCCCCAGTTCCTTCTCATCCTGGCTGAGCACCGCCTCGCTCGATGCCAGAGGTTCAAGGACGACATCGTTCACGTCGAGCCCCACTCGATTGACTGACTTTATGATGTTCTGTATCGAGGTAACGGACCCGATGACGACATGAACCTTCGCCTCGAGCCTCACGCCGGACATACCGATGGGATCTTTCACGCCGTCCTGATTATCGACAATGAAATACTGAGGAATGATATGGAGGATCTCCCGATCCAGAGGTATCGCCAACGCCTTGGCGGCTTCGATAGCCCGGCGGACGTCATCCTCATCGACCTCCCTCCCCTTGACGGCGACAATACCATGGCTGTTCATGCCTTCGATGTGGCTTCCCGCAATGCCCGCATAAACGGATCCTATTTCAGTGCCCGACATGAGTTCTGCCTCTTCGATGGCGTTTTTTATCGATTCAACGGTACTGTCGATATTGACGACCACGCCCTTGCGCAAACCTTGAGACGGATGAGTTCCTATCCCGATAATGTCGATTCCCGAATCGGTTACCTCTCCAACGACGGCACATGTTTTCGTTGTTCCGATATCCAGCCCGATAATCATGTTACCCCGTTTCGCCATTCATCCATCCACCTTTCATCAGATTTATCCGCCCCCAAAACTCCCGTGCCTATGCTTCGAAACTCCTGGCCGAGCGATCATGCTTGAACAGGATACTTTCTTTGACGATCACTTTATCCACATCGGTGAGATCGATGGAAACCGCCCCTCTCCTATTGCGCCTGCCCAAATCGACAAGAATGGGCTGCAATCGCTCCAGCTTTCGTCGATAGTTTCCAAAACCTACCTGAAGACAGACACCGCTGTCGGTAAAGATGGAGAAACCATAGTCCCTGTCGCCGAAAATCTCTGAAACGTTCTGAATCATGGGATAGGTCCTCCGCTGGCTCAGATATTGGAGTAGCTGGAGAGCCTTACCAACAAGATCACGATCGAGGATTGCTTCAGACCACATTCCGTTCACCACCGGTAATGTTACGTTGTCGCCCTTCTCCGCCTGTTTGAAAATCTCTCCGTGCCAGTCCATGATGTGCAGATTTCCCTCGATGAGTACAAATGCCGCAGGTTCTCTCTCAGCGACCTGGATGACCAGCCGATTGGGGAGTTCTATCCCTATGCTCACGTCCCTTATCCACGGATGGGCTTCTATCTTCCTGGATACCTCCCCCCTGTTTACTGTCCATATATTCTCGGTAAGACCGATACCGGACAGGCGCAGGATATCACTTTCAGCCATCCGCACCGTCCCGTTCACCGTGACGGTCTCGACCCGAAAGAAGGAAGCGGTTATTACCACGTTGTACCCATAGACCATGACGATAGCGACGATCCCGGTCACCATGATCAATACCGTCGACCGGACAACATCTCCAAAGATCTTCCCCGACCGCCGTTTCAGTCTGTTTTTCCGCGTTCCTATAATCGCGGTGAGTGATGATGCCATTACAGGTCTCCGATGATTTTTATCTCCGGCTCAAGAACGATCCCTGTTTCCTTCTCCACCCGTGCGGTGATGACTTCGATAAGATGCAGGATATCCATGCAGGTCGCGTCCCCCAGATTAACGATAAAATTGCCGTGCTGTTCCGACACCTGGGCACCACCGATCCGCATCCCCTTCAGGCCGACCTCATCGATGATCCTTCCGGCGGGGATATCCTTCGGATTCTTAAACACCGAACCGGCATTCCCATATCCCATGGGATGTTTGCTTTTTCTCATCGAGATAATCTCCCCGACCCTGCGTCGAATCTCCTCATCCCTCCCCTTTTTCAGGTGAAAGACGGCGGAAACAATAATTGATCCTTCCTTCATCACAAGATTTCGATATTCGAAGGTGAGATCGGCCCGGTGCTTAGTGTTCATCATTCCGTTTTCATCGATGAACCCTACCTCCGAAATCACGTCCTTCAGTTCGCTCCCATAGGCACCGGCATTCATGCGCACCGCGCCGCCGATGCTGCCCGGAATACCGGCGCAGAACTCCATACCGGTGAGGGATTCCCGCGTCGCCCGCTCCACAATCCTGGACAATGAAACGCCTGCCTCCCCGTAGATGAATCCATTGCCTTCACCCTTCCGTTCCACCGTCATGGCCTCCAGACGTCGGAGTGATACAACAGCTCCCCGGTAACCGCCGTCCCGCACGATCAGATTGGTACAGTTTCCCACGGGAATAAAAGGTATTGCATATTCAAAAAGGCAGTTTATTACCTTCCTGACCTCGTCAACGCTTTCCGGTTCGATGAACAGATCGGCTGGTCCGCCCACTCCCATCGACGTATGACGGGCCATGCTCTCGTTCCGTCGAATCTTTCCGGAAATGAGTCCATCTATCTCTTTCATGAATTCGCCGTCGTACGCCATTTCCCGCTCTTATCCGTTCGTTTTTATAAACTGTTCACCGACTTTCCACACCGTCCCGGCACCGACGGTCATGACTACATCGCCGGGCTTCGTTATATCCATCAAATGGGCAACGATATCGTCAAACGCCGGCAGATAGGTGACGTTCCTGTGTCCCCGGTCCGCTATGCCCCGGGCGAGATTCTCAGCGGTGACGCCTTCAATGGGCTGTTCGCTGGCGGCATAAATATCGGTAACAACAAGGACATCGGCATCTCCGAACGCACCGAGGAACTCATTAAAGAGCCCCTTTGTCCTGGTGTACCGGTGAGGCTGAAAGACAACAACCAGCCTCCTTCCTGCCCAGACCTGCCGAGCCGCTTTCAGTGTCGCCATAATCTCTGTCGGATGATGGCCATAGTCATCCACCACGGTCATTCCCCGTACGTCTCCTTTAACCTCCAGGCGCCGCTGAACGCCGGAGAAACTGCCGATTCCGTCGGTGATGGCGGCAAAGTCCATTTCAAGTTCTCTCGCCACGGCGATCGCGGCGACGGAGTTACAGACGTTATAGATACCGGGCACATTCAACGAAATGAAACCGAGAAAATTCTTTTTGTACCACAGGGAAAACCGCGACCCCGATCCCTGGAATGAAATATCCGTCGCCTGGTAGTCAACGCCTTCTGAGAGTCCGTAGGTAATAAATCTTCTCTTTATCCTCGGCAGAATCTCTTTGACATTTTCATCATCACCGCAGAGTATGGTGACGCCGTAAAATGGGACCAGGTTCGCAAACTCCACAAAGGCTTCCTTGATTTCATCGATTCCGGAAAAATGATCGAGATGTTCCAACTCGATGTTGGTGATCACCGCGATATAGGGGCTCAGTTTCAGAAAAGATTTGTCGCTTTCATCAGCCTCGGCAACGATCACATCACCGCCTCCCAGTCGAGCGTTGCTTCCGATGCTCGCCAGTTTCCCACCGATCACCATCGTCGGATCAAGTCCCCCATGGGCCATCACCGTTGAGATCATCGACGTTGTCGTCGTCTTTCCATGGGTGCCGGACACGGCAACGGATACTTTCATTTTAAGCAGTTCAGCGAGCATTTCCGCTCGCGGTATAACCGGTATGTTCCGTTCCTGCGCCTCAATAACTTCAGGATTATCCGCCATTATGGCCGTCGATGTGACGACCACATCAACCTTCCCCAGATTGGCCGGATCGTGACCGTAGTATATGTTCGCCCCCATCGATGCCAGACGCTCCGTGATGTCCGATCGTCCTACATCTGAACCGCTGATCGTATAGCCAAGATTCAACAATACCTCGGCGATCCCGCTCATACCGATACCGCCGATGCCGATAAAATAAATATGTTTCACCCTTCGTTTCATTCAGTCGGCCCTCCACCGGACAGTCGATGAATATTCATGATATTGTCCACTATACGGTTAATCACCATTCAGTTCTCCCTATGGTGTGCCAGCAATCATCAACGATGCGGGTCGCCGCGTCGGCGGTGCCTGACGCCCTCGCCCGTTCCCCCATTGCCGCCAGGATCTCCCGGTCCTTGAGCAGCCACTGGAGCATGTCCGCCAATGCCTCTCCCGTGAGGTCTTTCTCCAGTATCAGCTTTGCCGCGCCAGCATCGACAAGAACCTGGGCATTCAACCGCTGGTGATCACCAACCGCATGAGCGAAGGGAATGAATATTGCCGGCTTTCCGCTTACCATTACTTCGGCCACCGTTGTCGCTCCCGCCCTCCACACAAGCAGATCGGCTTCGTCGTACGCCGTCGCCATATCGTTTATAAACGGGGACACCCGGGCATCGATCCCATGCGCTCGGTACGCATCAGCGACAGTCTCCGCGTCGGCCGATCCGGTCTGATGAATAAACCGAAGCGGTCCCTGAATCTTTTTCAGTAAGGGCATGGCCGCCACCACCGCATCATTGATGGCATGGGCCCCCTGGCTCCCTCCGAAGATAAGAATGGTGAGATGTTCAGACCTCGCCACCCGCCGCCCGCTTTTCCTCTCAACGAAACTCTTCCTGACAGGATTCCCCGTTACGAGAACTTTATTCGTGTTGAACCACCGGGCGGTTTCGGGAAATGTCACGTATATCCGGTCCACAAACCTGCCGAGGATCCTGTTTGTCATGCCCGGAACGGCATTCTGTTCTGCGATCGCCGTGGCAATTCCCATATAATGAGCAGCTATGACCGCCGGCCCCGAGGCGTAGCCGCCTACCCCGATTACCGCGTGGGGATTGAACGAGCCGATGATGTTCCGGGATTGAACAATGCTCATGGGTATCTTCATGATGTTTCCCATGGTCTTCATCACCCCCATCCCCCTGATCCCCGCAACGTCGATCGTCTGCAGCCTGTATCCCATACCGTGAAGGATTCTTTTTTCCAGGCCCCTGTCCGTTCCGATAAACAGAATCTCATTGTCCTGGTTCCGCCGGGATATTTCCTCGGCGATGGCAATACCGGGGAAAAGGTGTCCTCCCGTCCCCCCACCGGCAATGATGACTTTCACAGGCTCATCCATCATAACATCCCGCGCGGCCGCCGTATCGATGCAACGGCACTCACTCTGCCTCACCCGCCTGAACGGACGATGAAATATTCAATAACACCCCGATCATTGACATACTTATGATGAGGGACGTTCCGCCGTAACTCAGGAAAGGTAGCGCAAGCCCTTTCGTCGGAAGCAACCCCATAACGCACGCCATATTGATAAAGACCTCCACGGCAATAATAACCGTCAGCCCCCCGGCGAGGAGGGTTCCGAAGAGGTCGGCCGAAGCCAGTGAAATCATGAAGCCTCGAACAATCAGGATGGCAAACAGGAAAATCACCGCCGTGACAGCGACAAACCCTCCTTCCTCCGCGATAACCGAAAATATGAAATCGGTGTGCGGTTCGGGAAGATAAAACAATTTCTGCATGCTGTTCCCCACTCCGACGCCGAAGGTGCCGCCGGATCCGAAGGATATAAACGACTGTATGATCTGAAAACCAGTATTGTTGGGATCCTGCCACGGATCGAGAAACGAAAGGAGGCGTTTCAGGCGATAGCTTTTATACATGATCAGCGCGATACCCACCGGGAGAAATGCGGCCATAACGCCGGATATATAGAGGATGCGGCATCCCGCAAGAAAGAGCATTGACATCATAACGATCATTATAACCACTGAGGTTCCGAAATCGGGCTGGAGAAGGGTCATGCCGATCATGGCAAAGGTAATGACCAACGGCACGAGAAATACCTTGTGGAATTCCCTGATATGCTCCGATTTCTTCGTGAAGAAATGGGCGAGGAACAGAACGAGCGCCACCTTCACCACTTCCGTGGCCTGAAATGAAAATCCCCCGATACGGATCCATCTGGTGGCTCCGCCCACGGTGATACCGAAACCGGGAATCAGCACCAGGACGAGGAGGGCAAATGAAAGGACGATCCCAAGATAGGCGCCTTTTCGAATGTGCCGATAGGGAATTTTCGACATGATGCTCATCGCCACCAATCCTAAAAACACGAACACCAGTTGCTTCTTGAGAAAAAAATACTCATCATGACGCTGTTCCATGGCCATGAATGAGCTCGCGCTGTATACCATGACTGTCCCGATGGTAACGAGGGCAAGTGTGACAAGCACCAGAATGAGATCGTATTGTCGTTCCTCTTCGGCTCGTTTCCTCACGGCCACATCACCTTCCTTCGACCAGACGGCGAACGGTCTGCTTAAAGAGATCCCCTCGTTCCTGATAATTATGGAATTCGTCGAAACTGGCGCACCCCGGCGATAACAGCACCGCATCGCCCGGTCGGGAGCTCGACCATGCCGTATCGATCGCCTCTTTCAGCGTTTCCACCACGACAGTCTTCACGGCATCGCCCAGCATCGTCCGTATGTCGTGCCTCGCCTCTCCAAAGAGCACCGTCATCCGCGCTTTTTCCTTGAGGGAACCGGCAAGCCGGGCAAAATCTCCCCCCTTGTTCCTCCCGCCAAGGAGCAGGACAACCGGTTTCGAAAAGGCCTCCAGGGCACGAATGACCGCGTCCACATTTGTTCCTTTCGAATCGTTGTAGAATTCAACCCCCTTGGCTTCCTCCACGAATTCGATCCGATGGGGCAGGCCACTGAAGGTTTCCAGCGTCCGGCGTACCGCCTGCGGCGGACATCCGCACCGCCGGGCTGCCAGTATGGCTGCCATGATATTTTCATAATTATGGTTACCCCGCAGGCGTATGGCATCAATGGGATAGCTCTCCTCCGTTCCTTCTCGCATGCTGCAGCACAGGAAGTTTCCCTTTCTGAACATACCCCGTTCCACCACCAAGGATGAACTGAACCATGCCACATCGGCAGTCATCATCCCGCCAAGCGAAGCAATCTCCGGATCATCGCCATTGAGTATGGCCAGATCACCGCCGGTCTGATTCTCAAAAATCCGTTCTTTTGCCCGCCGGTATTCTCCGAACGATCCGTGATAATCGATGTGATCGGGGGTCACATTCAACAGCAGTGATATAAAGGGGCGGAACCGGTCGATCCACATGAGCTGGAAGCTGCTCACTTCCACGACGAGATACTCGCACTCATCGTCGTTCCCGGCGATCCCGATCAGGGGGTTCCCGATATTTCCCCCGACAAACACCTTTTTCCCCCACGATGTGAAAAACTCGCCGATCAGCTCAGTCGTAGTGGTCTTGCCGTTTGTTCCCGTCACGGCTATGATCGGCGTCTTCACATACCGATATGCCAGTTCAATTTCGCTCATGACCGGGATCCCTCTCTCCCGGGCCGCTCTCAGGAGATGATGAACGGGCGGAACCCCGGGCGACGGAATCACCAGGTCCACCGCCGACAGCACTTCGTTACCAGGCCCTCCCAGTTTAAGTTCAACGGAAACGTCACCGATTGCCGCGATACCATCCTCCAGTTCGAATGCCTCTTTTTCATCGGCGACGGCCACCGTTGCCCCTTTTCCGGCGCAGAATCGTGCCGTGGCAACACCTGTTCGCCCCAACCCGACAATCAATGTTCTACACCCCGACAAATCCATCGATCGATTTTCACCTCAGTTTCAATGTGCTCACCGCCACCAGTGCGAGGATAATCGTAATAATCCAGAATCGGACGATTACCTTCGGTTCGGGCCACCCCTTCAGCTCAAAGTGATGATGGATGGGGGCCATCCTGAAAATCCTCCTCCCGTTGGATACCTTGAACCAGCCCACCTGGAAGATAACCGAAATGGTTTCAATGACAAATATTCCGCCGACGATCGCCAGCAACATCTCCTGCTTGGTGAGAACGGCGAGCGTTCCCAGGGCGCCGCCCAGCGAGAGAGAACCCACATCTCCCATAAAAATCTGGGCGGGATAGGTGTTATACCAGAGAAATCCTATGCCGGAACCGACCATGGCACCGCAGAAAACCGCCAGTTCTCCCGATCCCGCAACGTAGGGTATCTGCAGGTACCCGGAAATCTTTACATTCCCCGAAAAATAGGCAAAGAGAAGATAGGTGGCGAAACAGATCGTCGCCGGCCCGATTGCAAGCCCGTCGAGGCCGTCCGTCAGATTCACCGCGTTGGCGGCACCGACAATGATGAACACCGAAAAAAGAATGTATCCTCGCCCGAGGTCGGGCAGGATGGTCTTAAAGAACGGGATGGTAACGGCTGAGTTGAACCCCGGTTTCACATACAGAATGATCCCCACAATAAGCGCCAGGCAGATTTCTCCGGTAAGCCTCACCGTCCCGGGTATTCCCCGGCTGCTCTTTTTCTTGAGCTTTGAATAATCATCGAGGAATCCGATGATCCCGTACCCAACGGTTATGAAAAGAACAAGCCAGATATAGTGGATGGTTAGCTTCGACCACAACAGTGTCGATACGACGGTCGAGCATATGATCAGTATTCCCCCCATCGTCGGCGTTCCCGCCTTTGAGAGGTGGGTATCGGGGCCGTCGGTCCTGATTGTCTGGCCGATCTGCAGTTCCTGAAGTTTCCTGATAAGCCAGGGTCCGACGAAAAAACAGATGACCAGGGCGGTGATGGTGGCATAGATCGTTCGGAAGGTAATGTACCGAAAGACGTTAAAGTATGAAATTGTATCGCTCAGCGGGTATAAGATATGATAAATCACTGTGCCACCTCGTTCGCCGCAACAGTTTCACCGCATGTTTCGAGTATCGCTGCGGTAACCGCTTCCATTCTCATCCCCCGTGACCCTTTAATAAGAATCCATTCGCCCCCCCGGAGGAAACGGGCGACATGATCGGCAATTTCACCGGGTTCCTCGATGAAGTATATCCGATCTTCCGCAAAGCCTCTTTGTGCTGCCCCTGCTGCCACCGCCGGTGAAAACCGTCCTCTGAGAACAAGACTGGTAATACCGGTATCGGCGATTACCATTCCTATATCTTCATGAATCTCCTCCGCTTGATCCCCCAATTCAAGCATGTCTCCGAAGATAAGGGTGCTTCCCCCCGTCCCCGCCAGATCGCGGAGTGTTTTAAGAGCTTCCCTGACCGATGAAGGATTGGCGTTATAGGTGTCGTCAACAAGAAACGCTCCCTTCCGCAATCTGAAAACCTCCATTCGACGACGAACCTGCCTGAATGCCGATAACCCTCGGCATATATGTTCATAGTCGACACCGCAGGCGTGGGAACACGCGGCAGCAGCAAGGGCATTATAAATGTTATGTTCACCGAGAACGGACATGGTGATCGCTCCCGTTCTCCTACCAACCGTCAGTGTAAAAGCTATTCCTTTTTCTCCTTTCTTCCTGAGCCCCGCCCCCCGGACATCGGCGTCAGCATTCAGGGAGAATGTCACTGTCTTCCCGTTCCACTGACGGGCAGCCCTCGTCACAGCGGCATCGTCGAGGTTGACCACGGCAGTCCCGCAGGTGTTCATGCCGAGGAAGAGCGCTCCCTTTTCCTCCGCCACCCCTTCCAGTGTTTTCAATCCTTCCAAATGAGCGAGGCCGACGTTCGTTATCACCCCCACATCGGGACTGGCGATCCGGGTAAGTCGGGTGATTTCACCGGGCCGGTTCGTTCCCATCTCAACAACGGCGGCCTCATGCCCGTCATTCATTTCCAGCAGCGTCAGCGGAAGGCCGATGAGATTATTAAAATTGCCGCGGTTCTTGATAACGCTTTTTGTCTGTGAAAGAACGGAGGCGATCATCTCTTTGGTCGTTGTTTTCCCGGCGCTCCCCGTTACGGCGATCACAGGGATGGTGAACCGCATGCGCCACCAGTGCGCGATATCTCCCAAAGCCTTTACCGTGTCGTTCACTGATATCACCGACAATTCTCTACCACCGGATACAACATCCCTTTCCCGTCCCGCCTGGATTACGATGGAGGCGGCTCCCTTGTCGACAGCCAAAGGGATAAAATCATGGCCGTCGAACCGATCGCCTGTAAGAGCAATGAACAGATTGCCGGAAAGCATCGTCCTCGTGTCGGTCGACACTCCCCGACACACCCGGTCGGTTTTGCCCCGCACAAGCCGTCCTCCCGTCGCCGTTATAATATCATCGATTGTCAGCGTCGGTTTTCGCTGATCGCTCATCCCGTCATCTCCAATCGGCGTCTTTCGAGAGCCTCTCCGGCAACAACCGTATCATCGAAGAATATCTTGGTTTCTCCGATGATCTGATAATTCTCATGTCCCTTCCCCGCGATAAGAACAATGTCTTCGGGGCCGGCGATCGAAATCGCCGTCAGTATCGCCTCCCGCCGGTCCGGTATTACGGCATAGCCACTGTCGTAGCCCCCGGGTGTAATGCCCTCGAGGGAGACCTTTCCGACCGAACCGCCTTTGATTCCCGATTCAATCTGAGCAATAATGTCCAGCGGATCCTCCGTTCTCGGGTTATCCGATGTTACAATGGCAAGGTCGCTCATATCGGCTGCGACCTTACCCATGAGAGGACGTTTCCCCCTGTCCCTGTCTCCGCCGCAACCGAAAACAGTTATGATCTTGTGTGTCTTAAACCGGACAACCGTTTCCAGAACGTTGCGGAGCGCGTTTTCCGTGTGTGCGTAATCGACAAATACCGCCGGTTCGCCGTTTCGGTTCACCTTCTGAAAACGGCCGGGAATAGCGCGCAACCTTTTGATCCCCTCCATTACGGCGTCCATTGAAATTCTCATGCTCACCGCCGCGGCCACCGAGGCGAGGATATTATAGAGGTTGAACGTGCCGACCAGAGGAGACGATACGGAAACTGCCCCTTCCGGCGTTACAATCTCGCCCCGTATCCCCCCAAGCGACAGGTCAAACCGTTGTGCCGATACGGTCCATGCCCTGTCGAGCCCGTACGTGACGGGTGATCCACCTGTCTCATCGATGAGCCGCCGTCCCCACGGATCATCTCCATTGATGATCGCTTTTCTTTCATCGACGAGGATGTCCAGGAAGAATCGCCGTTTCGCACAATAATACTCTTCCATGGTCAGGTGATAATCGAGATGGTCCTGCGAAAGATTGGTGAATATCCCAAGGTCATACATGCAGTCGGCGACCCGGCCCTGATCGAGGGCATGGGACGACACCTCCATGACACAGTGAGTCACCCCGGCAGCCACCATCCGCCTGAACATCCGCTGCAGATCGATTGACTCAGGTGTTGTAATGGAAGATTCATGGACTTCATTTCCGTACCGGGAGGTAATGGTGCCGATTACTCCGACCGATTTTCCCGCCGCTTCCAAAGTCGATTCCAGCAGATAGCTGATGGTGGTTTTTCCTTTGGTCCCGGTGATCCCGACGAGGCAAAGCTCCGCCGTGGGATTCCCGAAGAACGCCCGACCGAGTCGTCCCAGCGCCCGGCGGCTGTCGGCTACCTTGACATATGCTATGTCTTCCCTGAAGGGAATCTCGTGCTCGTGAACGATACACGAGGCGCCCTGCTTGATTGCCATTTCGATATAGCGATGTCCGTCAAACTTATGTCCCGTAATGGCGACAAAAAGGGAATCCTTCCCGCACCGCCTCGAATCGTAGCAGATATCGGAAACATTACGTTCCACCGATCCGGTGACCGTGGCGCCATCCAGCACCTGTAATAAACCATCCAGTTTCATCATGAGCCCTCATTAATCCGCCTGAAATAACACGGCGCATACTGTCCCATCGGCAGCGTATGTTCCCGGCGCCGGCGTCTGCTGAACAGCCCATCCGCTTCCCTTCAATCGTACATCGAGATTTCGTTCCCGGGCGAGCCTCAAAACCTCGCCGATCGTTTTTCCGTTAAAGTCGGGGACAAGGGTGGCTCCGGCCTCGGCTTGTTCAATCGTCGATTCTTCGATTGAAACGTTCTGAATTTCAATATGTCGGTCCATATCATAATCATATTCCTGTTCACCCATACCGGTACCGAAGCACCGTATAACCTGCTGAGCCACTTCTCGAAACACCGGCGCCGCCGCCTGTCCGCCCCATCGTTTTGTCTGCGGTTCGTCCAGAACGACCAGTATGGTCATGCGGGGCTCGTTGGCAGGGAAAAAGCCCGCAAAGGACGCAGTCACTTTTTCCGTCGAATACTTCCCTTCCGCAAAATCAAATTTCTGCGCCGTTCCCGTCTTTCCCGCTACGGGAATATTTAATATCCGTGCGTTTCGTCCCGTTCCGTCTTCGTCACCGACGACACCGGTCAGGTAGGAGGTAACGATGCGGGCGGTTTCGGCAGACACGGCCCGGCCCTTTTCCGAAGGAACGAATTCACGAACTACCTGCCCCTTGTCATCAACGATGCCCCGGACAACCTGAGGACACATCAGAATGCCTTCATTGGCGAGGGCTGAGAGGGCGGTAATCATCTGAATGGCCGTCACCGACACTCCTTGCCCGAAGGCAATGGTCGCGAGGTCGACATCGGTCCACGTCGTCCACGATCTCATGAGCCCCGACCCTTCTCCGGGCAGATCGATGCCTGTCTCCCCCGCAAACCCGAATTTCTTTATCCCCCGGGAAAGTCCCTCTTTCCCCAGTCGTTCGGCAATCTTGACGGCGCCGATATTGCTCGAATACTTGAGGACGTCGCCAATGACCAGTTCTCCATATTTTTTGCGCTCCGCTTCACGAATCACCGTATCACCCACGGCATACTGGCCGTTTTCACAATTAAAAAGGTCGGCGGCGGTGACGGCCCCTTCATCGAGAGCCGCTGCGATAACGAAAGGCTTGAATATCGAACCGGGATCGAAACAATCTCTGATGGCCCAGTTTTTCCTGACGTCTCCTGAATACTGATAAAAAACCGTGGGGTTGAAATCCGGTTCGCAGGCCATCGCCAGAATTTCTCCCGTCCGGGGATCCATGACGATGGCGGTAGCCCGGCGGGCACCCGTCTCGTTGACAGCGCGTTTCAGTTGCTGCTCAACGACGTGTTGGATTCTGCTGTCGATCGTTAAAATAAGATTATAATTCTTCTCAGCATCCTCCCGGCCATCCCGGGGATCGAGATAAAATTGATTGCCCCGGGCATCTCTTCCCCATGAGATCTTCTGGGCGACCCGCTTCAGGTACCTTTCATACTTGAACTCCAAACCGGCAAGCCCGTTCGCGTCCATCCCGACGAAGCCGAGGACATGGCCGGCCAGGTTTTTGTTTGGATAAAACCTTTTCGGCTCTTCAATTAACTGAATGCCGGAAATTTTCTGTGCTCGAATCCGCCTCGACTGTTCCGGTGATATCTTTCGCGCAACCCAGCAAAAGTTTCTGTTCTTTTTAAATTTTGCCAGGAGCGATACTTTGTTTATCTTCAGGATCTTTGACAGCTTCGCCGCCGTTTCATCGAGATTGTTAATCATGGAAGGATTGACTCCCACCGAATCGACGAGAACACTCGCCGCAAGAACCCTGCCGTTGCGATCGAATATGGTTCCCCGCTCGGTGTGCAGTTCCATGACGCCCCTGTGCTGTCGCTCCGCCCGCGCCTTCAGGGCCTCACCGGAAAGAATCTGCAGCTGGTAAGCCCTTGACACGAGAGCGACAAACAGCACGACAACGAAAACGATCGCCGTCGTTATCCTGCCCCGCAGATATTTGTTCGATTCTTTCGTCATCGTAAAACAACCACCTGGTCTCTTTCCGGATAGTCCATGTTCAATTTTTCCCGGGCGTATTCTTCGACCCGGGACGGCGACGTCAATCGCTCGATTTCGACCTTCAGCTTGCCGTTTTCCTCCAGCAGCTTTTCCCGCACCTTGATCGCCCGGGCCATCTCATAGTTCACTTCAGTAATCTGAACGTGGCACCAGACATAAACGAGGACCAGAACCATGACAACCAGGGAGGCGTATACAAGCGATGAATACTTCGTCCCCCTGCCCCCTTTCACCTTTTTCACCGTATTGACATTCATCTTTGCCACGCTACACCCTTTCGGCGGTCCGCAATCGGGCGCTTCTCGATCGCGGGTTTGAAGTGATTTCATCGTCACTCGGCTTAACGGCCCTCTTTGTTATCACGACCACCTTCTGTTTCTCGCCGCACACACAGTGAGGAAACTCCGGCGGGCACACACACCCTTTCTCCCAGGCGCGAAAGGCCTGTTTCACCATCCGGTCTTCGAGGGAATGAAATGATATAATAGAAAATCGACCGCCGACGGCGAGGAGATCGACACCGGTATCAAGGACCCGTCGAAGGTTCGACATCTCGTCATTGACGGCAATCCTGAGCGCCTGAAATGTCTTCGTGGCTGGATGGATTCGTTCATGTCTTCGTCTTCCTTTCACCGCACCGGCGACCACGGCGGCAAGCTCTCCCGTGGTCATAATCGGGGCTGTCCTCCGTCGCGCGGCGATGGCCCGTGCGATTTTCTTTGCCCTGAAGTCTTCTCCATACTCCCGGATAACTCTCTCAAGCTCGCCTTCCGACAGTTCATTCACCAGGTCGGCGGCGCGAATCGAACCGTTTTGATCCATCCGCATATCAAGCGGTGCGTCGCTGGAAAAGCTGAAGCCCCTATCCGCCGTGTTCAGCTGATGTGACGATACGCCGAGATCAAGGATAATCCCATCAGCCCTTGATATGTTCAGGCCTTTAAGGATTGACGCCATATCGGCGAAGCTTCCTTTCATCAACGTTACTCTGTCGCCAAAATCTTTCAGACGTTCCCGGGACGCCTGAATGGCAACATCGTCCTTGTCAATTCCCACCAGAATCCCGTCTGGGAAGGTCTCTCGAAGAATACCCTCGGCATGGCCGCCGCCTCCCACCGTTCCATCCACATAAATTCCACCCGGTTTACAGGCAAGGGAGCGAAGAACTTCCTTCACCAACACCGGCATGTGGAAGGTTGTCTCCATACTGCTCCCCTTTCATTTCCAGGTAGAGAAAGTTCACCCCCAACGGCTCAACGGTTAAAGTTGAATCGGCAGTGCCATCGGCGTAAAAATGCGGACGTTGTGAATGAACGCTAAATACCAAGATCAGCCATGTAGTCGCTGTACAGTTCAACGTCCTGGCTGGACCGTACCAACTCTTCCTCAAACCGCTCCCGATTCCATATTTCTATGCTTCTACCCATCCCCGCCAAAACGATATCTTTTTCAAGTTTTCCGTATTCCCTCAGAGCGGGTGGAATAAGAACTCTTTTTTGCGAGTCAAAGGTGCAGTCTACCGCCCCTGACATGAAAAGGCGTTGAAAGGCCCGTACTTCTTTACGAATGATAGATTGCTGAAAAATCTTTTCTTCGATGACGGCCCATTCGGCATAGGGGAACACAAGCAGATAGCCATCCCAGTTTGTTATGACCATCCGGTTGTCATACTTCTCCGTAAAGATCTCACGGAGCTTGGCGGGAAATATTATTCTGCCTTTCCCATCGATCGTATGATAATATCTGCCTCGAAATACTGACAAAGGATGTTCCCTCCACAATCATCCACTTTTCTCCACCATGGGTTGACTATAAAGAGACGCCCATCCTTTGTCAAGTAAAAAAGTGCTATCTTTTTCTTTTAATCTGATACTTTATGACGGCTTTGATGTGATCATCAAGGTGGGATGAAAAATAGTGAGAACCGTTGTTCTTGGAAACAAAATAGAGGCTGTCAACCGGCGCGGGATTCAAGGCCGCCCGGATGGAATCCAGACCGGGATTACATATCGGTCCCGGGGGCAATCCCTTGATCCGGTATGTATTATAGGGTGTCCGCTTTCTCAGGTCCTCCTTGGTCAGATTTCCGTCAAAGCTTTTTAATCCGTAAATGACCGTCGGATCGCTCTGCAGTCGCATACCCTTCTTCAATCTGTTGTGAAACACCGCGGCGATAAAGGGTTTTTCTTCCGGTGGCCCCCCTTCTTTTTCTATTATCGAAGCGAGGGTGACGATTTCGTTGAGACTGAACCCAAGCT
This sequence comes from Deltaproteobacteria bacterium, assembly GCA_016936905.1. Classification (GTDB taxonomy): domain Bacteria; phylum Desulfobacterota; class Syntrophia; order Syntrophales; family UBA6807; genus DSDU01. The sequence continues at coordinate 25,168 of JAFGWZ010000097.1, forward strand.
GACGGCCATGATCAATCATGTCGGGCCTGACCGCCGCGCGAAATCGACGAACCATAAATTTCAGAATCGCCCTCTCATCCATTGACTTGGTTAACACATAGGTATCGGGAAAGAGATACCCCTCAATGGACGGCCCGTGGATCGAGAGTGACGTAAGAAATGTTTCATCCTCCGCAAGCTGGAGAAATCGATCCTTATCGACAAGCCTCCAGTCTGCGAGCCGAGCGGCAATCTTCCGCACCGTAAATCCCTCGGGAATGGGCATACGGTACCCCTTGACTCTGCCCTGCACCATTTTGGAGAGGATATCACGGGGCGACATGGAGCCGGTAAATTCGTATTCTCCCGCCCGTATCTCCGTCGGCGCCGATTCCATAAACGCGAGCATATAAAACATCGTTCGGTTAGTGACGAACCCGGACTGCTCCAGAATGTCGGTAACGGCAGAAAAATCGGCCCCGCGGGGAATTTCCACGGTTGCCGTCCTGTCATCCTCATTTCCCGTCACCGGGGCATGACTGTAGGCGTGGAAATTCAGAAAAATGACGATGAACACCGCGATCATGAGGCTCGCGATAAAGAGCGCCGGGACGATAAACCTTTTTCTCATCGTGATGTCCATTATTCCCCGTTCTTCACACTCCCCCGGTAATCCAGGTATCCCTGAAGGATAATGACAGCGGCAAGCTTATCGACCACCTGTTTCCTTTTTTTCCTGCTCATATTCGCTTCGATCAGGATTCTCTCCGCTTCCTTCGTCGACAGGCTTTCATCCCATGTGGAGACAGAGAGGGAAAACCGTGACTGGAGGGTCCGGACAAAGCGATTGACCTTTTCACACTGTACACCTTCCGTTCCGTCGAGCATCACGGGATACCCGACGACGATTTCCTCGATATGATATTCATCGATATATGCGCCTATCGCATCGAGATCACTCTTCATGTCCTTCCGCACAATAGTGGCAAGGCCCTGGGCCGTCAGCCCCAGCTCATCGCAGACGGCAACGCCGATTCTCCTGTCTCCATAATCTATGCAGAGTATTCTCATAACGTCATCTCTTTAAAAGTTGTAGAGTTACCACAACAATTTCCCCTTAATCAATAAATTTATCATCCCGTGGTCCGCCCGCTCCTCCCGGGATGAAGTCGCAAAAGGAAACATACCACATCCTCTTTCATTTGGTATTGTATAAACGAACATATTCTGTTATTTTCCCCGGGTAATGTTGAGGCCACCATTATCACACACATCGCCAGGCGGCCGCCATAATGTCGGACAAGCATGACGAACGGACAGGGCCGATTTTTCCGACGGTGGTCACCATCTCCCCGTGATGAGATGAACCAGCGCCATCACAGAGGAACGTGTTCATGAAACACATTATTCTCGGCACGGCCGGTCACGTGGACCATGGGAAAACCGCGCTCATCAAGGCGCTTACTGGAATTGACACGGACCGTCTCAAGGAGGAAAAGGAAAGGGGCATCACCATAGAATTGGGGTTCGCCCAGTTCATGCTGCCAAGCGGGCAGCAGATCGGCATTATTGATGTTCCCGGTCATGAACGATTTGTGAAAAACATGGTGGCGGGAGCCGGTGGAATCGATGTCGTTGCCATGGTGATTGCTGCCGACGAAGGCATTATGCCCCAGACAGCGGAGCATCTCAATATTTGCAGGCTCCTGGGAATCAGAAAGGGTATCGTGGCCCTCACTAAAATCGACCTCGTGGATACTGACTGGCTCGATCTTGTCACTGAAGACGTTCGTGAATTTCTGGAAGGCACCTTTCTTGAGGGCGCTCCGATCATTCCCCTGTCTGCCGTAACCGGCATCGGTCTCACTGATTTTACATCAACGCTCGAACAGGTCATTGCCGCCACGGATGAACGGAGCGACACGGGGTTTTTCCGGCTTCCCATAGACCGTGTATTCACCATGAAAGGCTTCGGCACGGTTGTGACAGGGACGCTCACGTCGGGGAAGGTCTCGGTGGGAGACACCATCGACATCATGCCCCATGGTTCGAAGGCAAAAATCAGGGGGATTCAGATTCATGGAAAGGCGGATGAAAGCGCCGTCGCAGGCCAGCGGACGGCAATGAACCTCCAGGGAATCGACAGGGAGGCTTTGAACAGGGGCGATGTCCTGACGACACCGGACACCTTCGAGCCGTCACTCCGGCTTGACATCGCGCTTCACTATCTCGCCACGTCAGGCAAAAAACTGAAGAACCGTGCACCCGTGAGATTCCATATCGGCACCAGTGAAATCATGTCCCGGATCATTCTTCACGACAGAACGGAAATCGAACCGGGAGAAGATGTGTATGCCCAGATTCTCCTTGAATCACCTGCGGTGGCAATGGCCGATGATCGATTTGTCATTCGCAGTTACTCCCCGATCACCACCATCGGAGGCGGAACAATCCTCGACCCCGTGGCAAAAAAATACCGGCGATCACTTGACCATGCCTTCGATCAATTGCCGCTCTTGAAAAACGGAAGTACGGTGGAAAAAACGAAGGTCATCATCGACCGGGCCGGATTGAGAGGCATCACAGGCCGCCGGTTAGCGGTGCGAACGGGAATCCCCCCGACCGGGCAAACGAAAATCCTCGAGGATCTGTTTTCACGGAAGGAAGCGCTGCTTCTGGACAGAGATCAGCTATCCGTTGTTTCTTACCATGCATATCAACGCCTTCAGGGTGCCATCATCCGGGATACGGTTTCATACCATAAATTATTCCCTCTCAAAGAAGGCTATCCCAAAGAGGAACTCAGGATAACCATAGGCAGGTACATCGACGTCAAACTGTTCAACCGGGCTGTCAGAGACCTTGAAAAGGAAGGCGCCATTACCGTTGAAAAGGATCTGATCAGGATTCCGGACCATCGTGTGAACCTCAAGGGAGAGCTGGATGAACTCCGGAACGAAATTGAAGCGATCTATCGGAACGCCGAATTAACGCCGCCGTCATGGAAAGAACTGGCGGAGCGCTACTTACATCGGAAACGGGAACTTGACAATGTCGTATCGGTCATGCTTCAAGAGGGAATACTCGTAAAAATAAATGAAGATATGTATTTTCATATACTGCCCTTCACCCGGCTCAAGAATGACTACCGGGAATTCCTGGTCAGGAACGAAACGGCAACGCCGGCACTCTTCAGAGACCTGACCGGACTGTCCCGGAAATATACGATCCCGCTCATGGAATACTTTGACAGGACCAAGATGACCATCAGGGTCGGGGATCATCGCGTCCTCAGAGAAAGAACATCCGATGAATCATCGAAGTGAAAACCTCCCGATTGACGAAATGAAGGTCCGGCATTACGACGGTTCAGCCGCTCACTCCGTAAAAGATCGGATTATCAGAGAGCTGCCCGTCGATATCTTCATCAATGGGAATAAGACCATAACCATCGCCTGCGCCGGGATCCACCTGGAAGAACTGGCGGCGGGTTTTCTCAGGTCCGAAGGTATCATCAAAACATCAGGGGATATTGAAAATATCGACGTGACCTACGATATGGACGCCGTCCACCTGTCGATCCGTGGCCACCACGGGACATCCCGTGACCGATCGATCTTCTCAAGCGGCGCCCGCGAAACCATCAGCGGCACTCAGAGGAAGGCCCTGACGACAACCACAAGGATTGCGGCATCCCATGCCCGGGAACTGATGGCGAATCATCTCGCTTCAACGGTACTTCACAGCATGACCCACGGCACCCACTGCACGTCGCTTTTTGATGCGGATGGAACAATGATCATATCGAGAGAAGATATTGGACGGCACAACACGTTTGACATGATCGGCGGCTATGCCCTTATGGAAGACATGGACTGTTCCGACAGGATCATCGCCACGACAGGAAGGGTGTCGTCGGAAATACTGTTTAAGGTATGGAAACTGGGAATACCTATCATACTGTCTCATGCCGTTCCCACATCACGGGCGATAACAACAGCGGAAACGGCAGGGATAACCATCATCGGATACATGAGAAACCAGACCATGAGAGTGTATACTCATGAGGAACGGGTGATTTTTTTATGATGAAGCAGATCTATCTCAAAGACATCAAGGTCGGGGAAAAGGTCACCGACCTGTTTCTCGTCACCGACAAGAACCTTGCCGTCTCTCAGAAGGGAACCCCCTATCTCAGCATTCGCCTGAGAGACAGAACGGGAAATATGGAAGCCCGGGTCTGGGAAAACGCGGAAGATTTGAACAGGCTTTTCGCGTCCGGCGACATCGTCGAAATCAGGGGGCGGGCGGTCAGTTTCAGAAACGCCATACAATTGTCGATCTCAAACATCAGGAGAATCGATGACGGTGATATCGAACCGGCTGACTACTCCCCCTCGACAGCGTACGATATTGATGACATGTTCGATGAGCTTGAACGCATTGCCGACACCGTCACGTCTCCCCATCTCCGGGCGCTGCTTCAATCGATCTTCAGAGATGACGAGCTCGTGTTCGCACTGAAGCGGGCTCCCGCCGCAAAAGGAATGCATCACTCATATATCGGAGGATTGCTCGAGCACACCCTTTCGGTGACCAAGCTCCTCGACAAGGCGGCGGAACATTACAGGACCATCAGCAGGGACATGCTCCTGACCGGCGGGATCCTTCACGATATAGGAAAGATATATGAACTTTCCTTCAAGAGGCTCATCGATTATACCGACCAGGGAAGGCTGATCGGCCACATCGTCCTCGGGGTCGAACTTGTCAACAGAAAGATCGAGGGTATCGAAGGGTTTCCCGAACAGCTTGCCCTCGAACTCAGACATATCCTGCTGAGCCATCATGGGGTGCTGGAATACGGGTCGCCGAAAAGACCGAAAACGCCGGAAGCGGTAATCGTCAACATGATCGACGACATGGATGCCAAGGTGAACGCCTTCCAGGGATTCATCGACAGCGCCGGCGATAATGACTCGGATTGGACGCCCTATCACCGCCTGTTTGAGAGATTTATCTACAAGCGGTCCGGCAAAGAGGAGCCTCCCGACAGTGACGGCACTCCATCGTAACGGCCGGGTGCGGGAAGCGTTATTCCCGGCAACCGTCTTCGGTCGCGTCGCCTGCTTCGGCAGGCAGCATTTTACATGAAAAGGAGGGGTATCAATGTCGTCGGTTGCTGATAACATAAGAAAAATACGGGATGATATTGTCGAGGCGGCGCGGCGGGCCCATCGTGATCCGTCAGGAGTCAGGCTGATGGGAGTAACCAAGACCGTTGATGATCAGAGAATCGACGAAGCGATCAGGACGGGCCTTGACATAATCGGCGAGAACTACGTTCAAGAAGGGAAGCGAAAAATAGAGGCAATGGGGAAAACGCTGGAGTGGCATTTGATCGGCCATCTCCAGACAAACAAGTGCAAGTACGCCGTGAGGCTCTTCGATATGATTCATTCCGTGGACCGGCTGAAGCTTGCACGGGAACTTGATAAACGAGCCGGCATCGCCGGAACAACGATGGATATTCTCGTCGAAGTAAACGTCAGCGGTGAAGAGAGCAAAAGCGGTGTCACCCTTCAGGCCGCACTTCCGCTGATCAGAGAGATATCAACCTTTGAGCATATAAAGGTCAAGGGCCTCATGACCATGCCGCCGTGGTTTGACGATCCGGAAGACGCGAGGCCTTACTTTGTGGATCTCAGGAAATTGGGCGCAAGGATTGCGAAAGAAAACATTCCCGGCGTTGAAATGAAAGAGCTTTCCATGGGGATGTCTCAGGATTATCGCGTCGCCGTTGAAGAAGGCGCAACCATCGTGAGAATAGGAACGGCAATATTTGGCGAACGGTCGTACGTTTAACGTTTCAGGTTTCATGTTTCAGGTTTTCCGTTTTACGGTTTTCGATTTCCCTTATCCGAACCCCCGTTTCCCATTTTCTATTTTCCAATTACTATTTCCCAATTACCATCCCCGTCTTCAGAATGTCACCGCCCCCACGTTCTTCAGTGCAGTCACAACCTCCGTCAGGGGCAGGCCGACCACATTGGAGTACGAGCCATGAATCTCCCTGACAAAATAACCTGCCATTCCCTGCACTGCATAGCCCCCCGCCTTGTCATACGGTTCAGGAGTGCTGATATACCATTCAAGTTCATCCTTCTCAATCGTCTTGAAGACTACCGTCGATTCAACGGCGCCGCACACCATGACGCGGGAACTTTTGTTTTCAATCGCGAATCCCGTTATAACCCGATGCTCCCTTCCGCTCAGTTTCATCAGCATTTTCCGGGCTTCCTCGCGACTCCGCGGCTTGCCGAGGACTTCCGAGCCAACAAGAACAATCGTATCGGCACCGAGTACCCATGCGTTGGGCATCGTCCGAGACACGGCGTGACATTTTTCCCTTGACAATCGTTCCACATACTCAACGGGAACCTCACCACGGCGAAAATCTTCGTTCACATCACTGGGAACGACATCGAACCGCAGACCCGTTTCCCGAAGCAACTGTTCCCGCCGAGGCGACGCCGAAGCAAGGATGAATGATGATGTCATGGCTGATCCGACACTTCCTTTCTCTGTTCAATCACCGACACGATTTCGGCAGTAAACACTATGACGGCGGCCGTGGAGGATGCCCGGACAAAACCGGCGGCATTCCCCGCTATATCCCTTGATTATTCACCTTCACGCCGCTGAGATCCACCTCGAGTTCCATGAGGTCTCTCGCAAGGAGCAGCGGCCCCGACCAGGTTCTTCGGCACTGGGCTCCCATGTCAACATTGTCACACTCAGGATAAAAATGGGTTAATACGAGATGCTTAGCCCGCGCAGCCGACGCGATACGGCCCGCCAGAGAAGGGGTAAGATGTCCATCGATCTTCATTTCGTCGGGGAACGCCGCTTCACAGATCAAAACATCGGCGTCTTCGGCAAGCGTAACCACATTATCACAGACGCCAGTATCGCCAGTGTAGACGATGACCGGGCCGTTATCAATGTCAATCCTGAAACCGACGCTGCTCGCGATATGGTTGAGGGGCGACGTCACCACCGTAAACCGGTCGCCGTCATACCGGTCGCAGTGCTCCGTATCAAACTCAATGAGTTTCAGCATTCCTGATTCAAGCTCAATCCAGTGGCCGAATACATTTCGCAGCCCGTCGTAGAAATCCCCGATGCTCTTTCCCCCACCGACAACAAGCGGGATTCGCCGCCGATAGATTTCCGGGTATTTCGTCGCGAAAATAAACGAAACAAACTCTCCGGTATGATCAGGGTGAAAATGGGTAAAGAGGACGTGGGTAATGTCTGAAATAGTCCGCCCCGATTCGAGCAGTCGCCTCATCGTCCCCGCACCGAGGTCAATCAGCATCATAGTCGTCGCCGTTTCCACCAGGACCGACGGAGAGCTTCGCCGCAACGACGGCACAGAGGTCCCCGAACCGAGAATCGTAATCGTTACCTTGCCCGTTTCCCAATTACTATTTTCCAATTTCCAATTCCCGATTTCCGTTATCCGTTTTACGATTTCCGATTTTCGGTTTCCGATCCCGTCGCCACGACCTTCACCACATATTTTCTCGTTCTCGGACCGTCAAACTCGCAGAAGAAAAGGGACTGCCATGTTCCCAGGAGAAGACGCCCTCCTTCCACCAGAACGGTTTCCGATGACCCGATCAGCGAGGCCTTGACGTGGGCCGCCGAGTTTCCCTCCCTGTGCCGGTAGTTGTCTTGATAGGGAATGACCTTCTCAAGCTCCATAATAATATCCCGCGGCACGTCGGGGTCGGCGTTTTCGTTGATGGTCACCGCCGCCGTCGTATGGGGCACAAAAACATAGCAGATTCCGTTCCTTACATTAGCTTCTTCAACCACCGACTCCACCGCCCTCGTGATGTCGATCATCTCAGACCGCGAATTCGTTCGGATCGACAGTTGTTTCATGTAACACCCCGGTTTATATAAATTTTGACTTATTCGCCCGTATTGGCTATAGATTATAAAGCAACATGACGCGTTTTTCAATGAACTTGACAGCAGGAACGAGAATGATGCCATGACCCCTGAAGAATTTTTAAAAGGTGTCCATCTCTTTCAATCGCTGAGTAACGACGACCGCATACGGCTGGCCGCCTCGCTCAGACGGCGGACCCTTAAGAAAGGCGAGGTGCTTTTTCGGAAAGGCGACGAAGGAACAACCCTCTATATCGTCCGTTCCGGAAGCATACGAATCGTCCTTCCGTCAAACACGGGAGACGAGGTCTCTCCGGCTATCCTCACCACTCAAGATTTTTTCGGTGAAATGGCACTTCTCGACGGGATGCCCCGATCGGCCGACGCCGTGGCGATGGAGCCGTCGGAGCTGTATGCGTTGAAAAGAGAAGACTTCATGTCATTTCTGAAAGACAACGAAGAGGCGATAAAAGCTATCTTCTCTTTTCTCTCCATGCGCCTCCGCAAAACCGACGATCTCTTGGAAGATGTCTGCTTCCTCACCATATCCACAAGGCTGGCCCGCAGGTTGGTGGACCTGGCTGAAAACTACGGCCAGGCCGATGAAGATTCGGATATCATACAGATCAATCTTCGCCTTACCCAGAAAGACCTTGCCAGCATGGTGGGCGTCACGCGGGAAAGTATAAATAAGGAATTGCGGATTCTCAGGGAAAAAGAAATCATCAGCACAAAAGAAAGCGGAATTCAAATACTTAACATGGAACGTCTGAAGCGGAGAGCTCATTTATACTGAACCGTCGAGCCTGCCCTCAGGCTGTGAAGTCTTTATGGATCATGATCAAAGGGCCGCCCGACAGTCACAACTGTGGCACATTTAACACATTATCTGTGAAACGATTCATTGACTCCGTGAGTAAACAGGGCTATTCTACCATCAAAACTCACCGCTGCTGCGGTCTGAAGATTCGATTTACACTGAGGAACCTATGAGCGGTAAGGAGCAGTCCCGGTGACATCTTTGACAACGATGCCTGCTATCGTCATTATGGCCGTATTCGGCAGTATTGTCGGCAGTTTTCTCAATGTCTGCATATACCGGATTCCAGGGGACCGATCGATTATTCTCCCCCGGTCGTACTGCCCGCACTGCGGTCAGACAATAAAGTTCTATGACAACATACCGGTTCTGAGCTACCTCATGCTGATGGGTCGTTGCAGAACCTGCAAGGCAAGGATATCGCTCCAGTATCCTGCGGTCGAACTCATAACGGCATCTCTCTCCGCTATTCTTTTCTGGCGGTACGGCCTGTCGCTTCAGTACCTCGCCACCTTTGTCTTTACCTGCTCACTTATTGTCATCACCTTCATAGATCTCGAGCATCAGATCATTCCCGACGTCATCACGCTCCCCGGCATTCCCCTCTTCTTCCTTGCGGCCGTCTTCATTATGAAGCTGAGGCTCATCGATGTTGTCCTGGGGATCATTATCGGCGGGGGAATCCTTTACCTGATCGCTTTCGCATACGAACTCCTGAGAAAAACGGAAGGAATGGGCGGCGGCGATATCAAACTTCTTGCCATGATAGGGGCGTTTCTCGGCTGGCAGTCACTATGGTTCATCGTCATGGTCAGTTCTATCTTAGGGGCTGTCATCGGGATAACCGCCATGGTGATTCAGAAAGAAGACATGAAATATGCAATCCCCTTCGGTCCTTTTCTTTCCGTCGGGGCGGTAAGTTATCTGTTTTTTGGATCATGTGTAACAAGGCTCCTTTTTCTCAGATAGGGTTCAGGGGGTCAAAGTGAAACAAAGACCGGAAAGGATGCATATGACAGGGTAACTGCCGACAGACTGGGTAAAATCACTGAGTCGCGGCAGAAAAAAACAGAACGACGGGAAAACGTTGGTCCGCCGGATGCCCGGTATACCAGAATATACTTACATTGTTTCATGATATGTGTCGAAGATGCCACGATTTCATTATGTGGCACGGTGTTTGCTTTGTTTGGTACTAATGGGCACTCCGCTTGGGAATATCTCTCAAAAGCAGGGGGAAAGACTCCAATGATCAGAAACGGCTTCACATTGGTAGAACTCATTGTCGTAATGGCTATCATCGGAATATTGCTCGGAGTATCCGCACCGCTCATAAATTCGTACATGAAGGATGCGCGGTTGAGAGAAGGAGTAAGGAATCTGAAAGCGGACCTGGAACTGGCAAAAATACGCGCCGTAAGGGAAAATGCCTCGGTTGCCATAACCTTCGACACGACAAATGAGCGATATACCATATTTGTTGATGACGGAGCCGGCGGGGGAACGGCTGATGACTGGGCAATAAATGGCGGAGAAACAGAAATAAAGACAGTCGACCTTCCGGATGACGTGGACATGTATGAAGTGACATTCGGTGGCTCGCCACGTGTAAGATTCCGGGGTGTCGGGCTTCCCAACGCGGCGGGCCATTGTTACATGAGAAACCCGAACAACATGTACATGGGCCTGGTCACTTCATTGCTGGGCCTGACGACGCTGCAGCAAAGCAGTGATACCGGCGCCACATGGCAGGACATGGAATAAAAATGGCGAAGAAACGAACATGCATGACGGTGGATAAAGAAAAGGGCAGGCGAAACAAGGGATTTACCCTCATCGAAGTCATGATCGCCCTCTTCATTTTATCAGTTGGACTTTTGGCGGTTGCCACAATGCAGATAAGCGCCATCAGAGGCAACCGGATGGGAAATGACATTACGCAGGCAACATTTCTCGCCGAGGATACGCTCGAACAATTGAAGAACAGTTCCAACATCGCCGCGGTCGCTAATGGCAACGACGTTGTGGGAATATACAATCGGAACTGGACACTTACCGCTGCCAGCGGTGTGGCACGGACTGTAACAGTGACTGTCTCGTGGTCAATTATGGGAACTAATCACGCTGTAACACTGACGACAATTACACGGGGAGACGGTGCATGATGGGTACCAGAGATATGCGACCACCGTTCCGCTTAACTGGGGGATTTACACTTGTTGAACTCCTGATCGCCATGGCCATTACGGCTGTCGCGTTGGGGGCAATTTACGGCGTTTATATCTCATCAAACCGTTCGTACAAGACCCAGGACAGGGTCGTGACCGTCCAGCAAAATGTACGGGCAAGCGCCGATTTCATGATTCGAGCAATCCGCATGGCCGGCCTTGACCCGTTGGCTCCGGCAACGGACGCGACGGACACCAATGGTGGAGGAATAAAAGAAGCGACGGCCACAAAGATTCGATTTACCGCCGATATCGATATGGATGGGACCATTGAAAACAGCAACGAAGAAAGAGTCACCTTTGAATACGATGCCGCCAATGACTGGATTCGTCGATGTCTTTACGAGGGAACCGGCAGCGAAAGCTGGAATAACCTCGTGGAAAACATAAGCGACATGACGCTCGGTTATCTTGATGAGGACGGAAATGCCATCGCAGCGCCTGTCGCGGCTGGAGATCTTGACGACATACGCACGGTCACCATCTCCATAACCGGGCAGGGAGTGGATGCGCAGGGGCAGACATTCACGCGGGCAGTGAACATCCGCGTCACCTGCAGAAACCTCTATTAACGGAATAAGGGGAAACCTGCGATGAAACTGTTGCCACAGAATAACATCAGCAATGAGCGGGGCTATGCTCTTCTCGTTGCCATACTTATGCTATCTCTCGTTACCATGATCGGGTACGCCGCAGTCAGGACATCATCCGTGGAACTTCAGATCTCCGGCAATGAAAAGCTGATCGCGAGTGATTTCTATGATTCCGAGGGAGGGGCCATCAACACTATCGAGGATACGTCAACGTGGCTGACAACGGCCTTTCTGACCTCCGCGGAAACTGCGGCAAATTACACCGGGACGGTTGATGTCAACGGCGACGGAACCGATGACGCGTCGGTGGAAGTCCGCTGTATCGAGGGTACCGGCACGTCAATCGGAACATTGAGCACCGAGGCTAACGACCTTCCCGTCATGTCCCACACGGGACCGCCGCCAATCGGTTCCGGATACAGCGTCAAACATTTCATTATACGGCGGTATGGCGTCACGTCACGCACGACGGCGGGCAACGCACATATCCAGGTGGGAGCCTGGAAGGTTTTCAATAAATGATGCGCCATATATGCTGGCTCCACGGCACAGCGCTCAACATGGAGGATCTGCCATGAAAAGGCATCTAAAAATAATTGTATGGTTACTTGTCGCGTTTCTGTTCATTTTTCCAGCGCCGCTCAGGGCGGACGACACGGAAATTTACGGAACCGTCGGCGTCTCCCTGGAACCGAATGTCCTCATTATATTCGACACATCGGGCAGCATGGGAACCGTCGATGTTGTTGCCGAGATATACGACCCTGCAACGACCTATCCGGTAACGTATCCGACCAATGCGGTTTATTACCTGTCTGGATGGTGGTGGTGGCAGACATGGAATCTTCTAGCCGATGACGTGAATACGATATGCCCGGGAGCCAGGGACCTTCTCCTGTCGGACGGGTACGGCAGCTACAGTGTTAAAACGGACGGGACATGCGGAGGCACGTCAAAGAGCCTCCGTCTCGGTAACTACAGGAACTACGAAGCTGCGGGCCTCGGTGACAAGGACTCGCGGATCAATGTCGCCAAAACGGTTGTCAAGGAACTCATCAATACCACATCGAATGTCCGGTTCGGCCTGATGCGGTTCAACGACAGTCAGGGAGGAAGGATTGTTAAAGAATGCGGCACTTCCGCGTCCGAACTGATTACCGCCGTCGATGCCCTGAGCGCCGATGACTGGACCCCCCTGGGCGAAACCCTGGCCGAGGCTGGCCTCTATTTCGCCGGTATGAGCAGTTGGTTCAACAGCGGTGTTACTTACACGAGCCCTATGCAGGAACGTTGTCAGAAGAATTACATCATTCTTATGACCGACGGCGAGCCCACCCAGGACAATGACTCGAAGCTCTCATCGGGAACCTATATCAACGGCGATACTATCGGCGACTACGACGGCGACGGGCATGATCCGGGGAGCTACAGTTC
>JAFGWZ010000098.1 GCA_016936905.1 Deltaproteobacteria bacterium
GGCGATAGCGACGGGCCTCGCTCAGGGAATGACCGTAGTGGATGCCGTTGCCCGGGCAAAAGATTATATAACAACGGCGATCCGGTTCTCGCTCAGGATCGGAAGCGGCCACGGCCCGACCAACCACATGGCGTATGTTTTTAAAGATATCAAACGGTAGGTGATGTGTTCCGTTTCTGACTGCCGTGTGATGATGCGGCAGCGGAAAATGCCGGCGTGATGGTGAAAGGAGGCATGGACGGGTGCTTGTTGTTTCACAGTTAAAAAAGAGCTTCGATGATCTCACCGTCTTTGACAACTTCGGACTGACCGTTCCGAGAGGCGGTTTTACCGCCCTTGTCGGCCCGTCGGGTTGCGGCAAGAGCACCTTTTTCGATGTCCTCAGCGGAATTGTTGTCAAGGACGAGGGAACCATCATGTGGCTCGGCGAGGCCTATCCCCACCTCGGGCGGCACCTGGCGTACATGCAACAGAAAGATCTTCTCCTCCCCTGGCTTTCACTGCTTGATAACGCCCTTCTGCCGGTGATGATGTCCCGGAAGGAAACGCGCGTGAGGGAGAAGGCCATTTTCCTTTTCAAACGGCTCGGCCTCCTCGGCTTCGAACAGTATCCGCCGGGAAAGGTTTCCGGCGGGATGCGGCAGCGGTGCGCCCTGGTTCGGACACTCATGTTCGAACACGAACTGGTGCTCCTCGATGAACCCCTCTCGGCCCTCGACGCAATAACGCGGCGAAGCCTCCAGCAGCACCTCCTCCTTCTTCAGAGTGAATTCGGCAGGACCATCGTCATGATCACCCACGATGTTGAAGAAGCTTTGCTGCTGGCGGATGAGGTGCTCGTGTTGACATCATTCCCAATGGTGGTAAGAGAACGGTTTGTCCTTGATATGCCGAGGCCGAGACGGAGTGATAACCATGAACTCCTGAGGATCAAGGAATATGTCCTCGATGTGCTGCAGGGCGACGTCCGCAATGGATCTTCTTCAATTTCTCCGGCTGTTGTCAGCCCCATCGGAGGAACCTGATATGAGAACGTCCGGAGTTATCGCCTGTGTGGGTGTCATTCTCATATTCGTCACGTGGGAACTGGCATGCCGGCTGTTGTCGGTTCCCGATTTCATTCTTCCGGCTCCGACAGCCATTCTTTCAGCCGCCGTCGTTCAGGCCCCGCTTCTCCTGCCTCACGCCGCGGTGACCGCCCTGGAGATCGTCTTGGGCATTTTTCTGTCCCTGCTCGTTGCAGTGCCGCTGGCGACGGTGATGTTTGCCCATCCTTCGGTTGAACGGGCCCTTTCTCCGTTTCTCGTCGTTTCCCAGGCAATTCCAGTCTTCGCGCTGGCGCCGCTTCTCGTTATCTGGTTCGGATACGGAATCGCGAGCAAGGTTTTCATGGCTGCAATTATCATCTTTTTCCCCATAACCGTCAGTCTTCTCGAGGGATACAAGAATTGCGGTTCCGAGTATGCCATGCTCTTTCGCCTGATAGGTGCGGGATTCTGGAACACGATGCGCTTTCTCTACTGGCCGTGGGCCCTTCCCTTTTTCTTCGCCGGCCTGAAGGTGGGGGTGACCGTGGCAACCATCGGCGCCGTGATCGGCGAATGGGTGGGAGCGCAGCAGGGGCTCGGATATCTCATGATCCAGGCAAACGCCAGGCTCCGGGTCGACATGGTTTTTGCCGCTATCCTGTGGCTGTCCGTCATGGGACTGGCCATGTGGATATGTGTCGGTATCATCGAAAAAAAGGTAATTACATGGAAATAAAACCGTTTCTATGCGGAACAAGGAGCAGAAAGATGGAAAAGATATTGAAACTCATGGTGATGGTATTTGTCATCGCGATGGCAGTGCCCGTTCACGGGGCTGAAAAACTGAAGGTCATGCTTGACTGGTTCCCCAATGTCGACCATGTCCCGCTCTACGTGGCCCAGCAGCGCGGGTTCTTTGCCGACGAGGGGCTGGAGGTAACAATCCTCAGTCCGTCGGAGACGACGGACGGCCTGAAGCTTGCCGCGTCAAATAACGTGGATATAGCAGTTTCCTACGCGCCGCAGTCGGTGATGGCCTTGTCCCGGGGGCTTTCCATTCATGTCGTGGGACGGCTGGTCGAGCATCCCCTCAGTGTGCTCCTGTTTCTGGAGCAGGCGGGTATCAAGAATCCGTCAGACCTGGAGGGCAAGATCATCGGGTATACCGTCCCCGGAATGATGGATATCCTCACCGAGGCCTTCGCGAAGATCAACGGGATTGCCGGTTATAAACCCGTCAACGTGGGATTTGCCATCGTGCAGTCACTGGTAGCGAAAAAGGTTGATGCCATCATGGGGCCCTATAAAAATTATGAAGTCGTGGAGCTGGAAGAGAAGGGATACAAGGCCCGGTATTTCGATTTGACCGAGTGGGGTATCCCCGATTATGACGAGTTGGTGTTCATCGCCGGTACCCGGACGATGGTGCAGAATGATGACGCCGTCCGCCGCTTTGTTCGTGCAGTCGGCCGTGCCATCGAAGTAACAAAGAAGGAGCCCGATAAAGCGCTGGCGGATTATTTCGCCGCCGTTCCCGAGGCGCCCCGCGAGATGGAGGCGAAAGCGTTCCGCATAACGCTTCCCCTGTTTGCGTCAGATCAAAGGCTTGACAGGGCGCGGTGGCAGGTTCTCGCCGATTTCGCTTTCAACTACGGGCTCATCGAAAAGGCTGTCGATGTTACCGCGATGCTGAAGGAATAGAAGAAGGTGCGATGACTGACAATCACTAAATTTATTGTGAGGTATACAAAGTGACACAGATAGAAATGGCCCTGCGTGGCGAAATAAGTGAAGAAATGAGCTTGTGTGCGGAACAGGAACGCGTTGCCCCCGAAATCATCCGCCGGGGCGTTGAGGACGGCACCATCGTGGTCGTCAGGAATAAAAAGCATACGGATATCATGCCCCTCGCCATCGGGAAAGGGCTGAGAACGAAGATAAATGTTAACATCGGGACCTCGAAAGATATCAATGACCTGGAGATGGAGGTGCGGAAAATCGATTGTGCCGTTACCGCAGGAACAGATGCCATTATGGATCTGTCAACCGGTGGCGACGTGAGTATGATTCGAAAAAAGATTCTTGAAGTGTCGCCTGTCGTGGTGGGGACCGTTCCGATCTATCAGGCGGTGACGATTCTATTGAACAGTCGGCGGTCGATTATGGATATGACTGCCGATGATATGTTCGACGTCATTGAGGAAAACGGTGAAGATGGTGTCGATTTCATAACCGTTCACTGCGGTGTTAACCGCCGGAGTGTAAAGTGTATCGAAGATGAAGGCCGCGTCCTCGGTATCGTCAGCCGGGGAGGTTCCATTATTGCCCGATGGATGCAGCACACTGGAAAGGAGAATCCCTTTTATGACCAGTTTGACCGGCTGCTTGCGATAGTCAAATCATACGACATGGTATTGAGCCTGGGAGACGGCCTCCGTCCGGGATGTCTTGCCGATGCAACGGATCGGGGGCAGATTCAGGAACTTGTTTTGCTCGGCGAATTAACGAAGCGAGCCCGCGAGCACGGTGTTCAGGTTATGATCGAGGGGCCTGGGCATGTGCCGCTCCCTCAGATAATGGCCCAGGTCACCCTCGAAAAGCGTATCTGTCACGGCGCC
>JAFGWZ010000099.1 GCA_016936905.1 Deltaproteobacteria bacterium
ACATTTACAAGAGCTTATGGGTGATTTTTATATCACTGACATGACCAAGGCAACAAGTGACGCCATCGACGCGGCACATAGAAAGAGTTATCGTATCCTCCAGCGGTTGATCCAAAGAGCCGAATCCGAAAAACGGGACCTTACGCCCGAAGAACTCGCGGAATATCAGTCAGTTGAACGGTATGGCACAGATCTTGCTGAGGAACGGGACCGGCGTGACCTGAAGATCATGAATGAGCCTGCGAGCCATGGACGGGCGATTCACAAAAACTATACGCCTGATGGACAGGCGCTTGCCAAACATCGCAGTGGCCCGGAGTGGCGAAATGTCTTTTACGGCGGGCGCCGCACCTCGTTGGATAAGGGCGGTTTCAATTCCTTCGACGAGTATCTTGGTGTTATCGCGTCTGGCCGTTTCGACGACAGGATCAGGACGGAATTTGCCGCCAGTGACTTGTCCTTCATGGGTGAGCAGCGGAGCATGTCCGGCACGACAGGCAGTGCGGGCGGGTTTTCTGTTCCCGAAATATGGAGCTCTGAGATTTGGGACAGCGCCATTGAGGATTCGGTTTGTGTTGATGGTCTGCGCACCTTTCCCATGGAAAGCGATATCCTGAATATTCCGGCATGGTCCAGCTCGGACCACACTTCGGGGGCTGTGGGCGCTTTCGAAGGTCAGTGGTTGGGGGAACTGGGTACCGCAACCAGGGTTACGCCCACAATGCGCTTGATAACGCTGCGATCTTGTAAACTCGCGGTTTATATTCAGGCCTCACAGGAAGTCTACGACGATTCGACTTCCATATCTCGTCAGATTGAACCGACGATGAAAAAATCGCTCGCCTTCACACTCGACGAGGCAATCATCCGTGGAAATGGGGTATCAAAACCCACGGGCATCTTGAATGCAAGTTCACGTATTCAGGCTACCAGAGCCACGGCAAGTCAAATTGGTTGGGCTGATATCCGCACTATGTATGGGCGGTTGCACCCTGCTTATCTGAAAGGCGCTCGATGGCTGATGTCACCTGATGCATTTACACAAATTTTGGGCATGGAATCCACTGCGGGACAGCTGCTCTACATGCCCAACCTTGATGTCAGCGGGAACACGCCAGGTTCTCTCCTGGGAGTGCCGATTTACATCAGCGAGAAGTGTTCCGCACTCGGAACCGAAGGAGATATTATCCTTTGCAACTTGAGCGCTTACGCCTTCGGGCTGAGAAAAACCTTCACGTTTGACAAGAGCAATGTTCCGGGCTGGCTGTCACATGCAATCGATTTTCGCCTAATTATAAGGTGTGACGGCATACCCCTCATGGCGGATCCGATTACTCCTGCGGGCGGCGGTGATACGCTGTCCTGGGCGGTGACGCTTAGCGCGTAGCAATTTGGGGCAGCGTCACGCCTCTTCGTTCAACCTCGCGCCGACGGGGTCAAGTGACGCATCGGTAACCTCTTGTTCGCGCGGGGGTGGTGAGCCTCGACACTCCCCCGCGTACAAAAATTAACTATTAACTCACCGTTTGACTCGAAGCGGTGAATTACTTTGAAACGATGACGGAATGGTAAACCGTCGACATTGTTGATTATTTTGATATGGGAGGCTCGCTCTTCGGAGTGGGCCTTACTATAAATATGCCTGAAATCGATGTCGATTTTCTTAACGATGCCCTCCCTGAGCGGCCGGAGCTTCGCCTTCTTATCGCCATCTTCATGCGCGCTTATCGAGACGGGACAGTCGAAAATTTTATGCGAGAACATGCGGATATTTTTGAATTGATCTGCGATGGATTGGGCATTCCCCCCGAAGCGATGCAAGCTCGGATTAAAAGGGCACGACCTCACAGGATCAACGCTGAATGGCGATGATTGAAACACACATAGAGCCCGCGAAAACGCTCCAGGATGCCTCAGAATCGACGATCGAGTGCCGACGAAGGGTAAAGTATGAGTAGAACGTCCGTTCTATGATTCCCTGGGATATGACGATGATGTGTTCAGATCACACATAAGCGAAAGCGAAAGAGATTCCCTTCTCACACTGCAATTTCTCATTGAGGGAGACGAAACAGAACCCGGGGTTATTGTGGTTATGCGTTACCTGAACGGCAAGGCGGCGATGGACAGCATAAAAACACTGGATCCCCTGCAATACATCATACCGATAAACGATGATCCAATGTAGAGGATTCCAGGGGGAGATCGTCGAAAATAGGGCCATTTCTGTGAGCCTGTGGGGGATGGAAAAACGCTTGACAGGGACCATTCCCGGGCGTATGCTTGCAGACGACGCGGACGTTGACACGACACAGACGGAGGTAATGGACAAATGACAAAACACACAGTAAGACGAGACGGAGACAAGGACCTTTCCTTTACCGGCGAACTCATCGCCGAAGCATCATCATCACCCGAGACCGCCAGGAGCGACTATAGCGGCGCCACAGGCCGATGGTCTGAACTGAGGCTATACCGCACCCAGGGCGGGAAATTCATTTGTGAGCAAATAGGCAGAACACAATGGCAGGGAGAGCATGACCGCCATAGCGGGGCCGTATGTGAGACCGAAGCCGAAGTACAGGACTTTTTCGGCCATGGATGGTTGGCGAAAGAGCTATACGACGAGGCCGGGATTGAGGCCGCGGAGATCATCGAATAAATAAACGACGTCCGCGTCAAAGGCTCCTGAGAGATCGGGGGCCTTTTTTTATTTATTTGGGTAGCAATAGGGTAGCACGCAAAAAAGAAGGGGAAACACTTTTCGTGTAACCCCTTGATTTTATGGAGCCGATGAGCGGAATTGAACCGCTGACCTACTGATTACGAATCAGTTGCTCTACCTGCTGAGCTACATCGGCGTTCTTGATTTTGTGACACTCCTCTTTATCTTAACGGGGGTGGTGTTGTCAAGATTATTCAAGTTATTCCTATCTGTTGAAATTAATTCGTTTACCTTGACATTCACCGTTTCTTTGATACTATTTCCGAAATGAACGGAAAGGAATAACGGTTATGAAAGATCGCTTCAGGAAGTTCTTGTCTGTTTCTCCCCTCAAGATAAGCATAGGCATCGTCTTTATCGTTATTATTCTTTACTTCATTAATTTCCCCTTCCTTCATTTCATGGAACTGAAAACGCTGGACCTTCGGTTCATTTCGCGAGGGGTGCGGGCTCCGGGCGGCGAAACGGTCATCGCGACCATTGACGAGAAAAGCCTCACCGAACTGGGGCGGTGGCCATGGTCGCGGGCAACGATCGCCAGAATTGTCGATGTGCTGAAAGATTCGGGAGCGAAGGCGGTCGGTTTCGATATCGTCTTTGCCGAACCGGAAGAACATCCCATCATCGACGAGATCGCCGACATCGAAAAGGACCTGAAACGTACGGGAAGGATCAGTCCAGGCGTCTCAAGAATACTGAACAAAAAGAAGAAAGAGGCCGATACGGATGCCGTCCTGGCGAAGTCGATCAAGCAGTCCGGCAACGTTACCCTTGGATATTTCTTTTACATGTCCGGCAAGGATATCGGGCACATGAAGACGGAAGCGATGGATGAGGCCGCCA
>JAFGWZ010000100.1 GCA_016936905.1 Deltaproteobacteria bacterium
TCCATGGCGACTTTGCCCGCCGCCTTGTTCCGTGAAACACCGCCGACCCGCATCCCTCCGGGATGATGGCCTGAATGGCCGACCGGCGACGTTCCCCCCGTTCCGATCCATTTGTTCCCTCCGTGATGGGCCTCCGTCTGTTCTTTCAGACGGTCGAAAAAATACTTGATCAGCTCTTCGGGAGTCAGGCGGGCGAGCTCTGATTCATCAATGCCGAGGGCATCTGCCACCTGTCGGGGATTCTTCAGCCACTCGTCAACCAGCAGTTTTGCTACTTCCGACAACTCCTCGTCACCGGGGTCTTCCAGTTCCACGCCATGAAACCGATGAGCGAAAACCTGGTCGTACATGTCGAAGTACCGCTCACTCTTGACAAGAATTGAACGGGCCACTGTGTAGAACTCATCGACGGAGTGGATCAGCCCCATGGACAGCACCCGATGGAGCCGGAGAAACGATGTGGGCGATATGGGAACGCCCCGTTCTCGCAATGCGTAGAAAAAATCAATAAACACGGTCCGTCCTTTATCGCATCATCCGGGAGATTCTCCGCTCGGCGACATGCATGTCGGGGCTTTTCTTGAACAGGACGCCCGGATACGGAACCTCTCCGCGGCCCAGTGTCGTCGGTGAAAAGTCCGGGTCGGCCTTGAGGGTACGGATCCAGTTGATCAGTTCCCGCGTCGCCGGCTTTTTTTCGATGCCTTCAATGTCCCGCAGGCGGTAGAAAGTATCCACGCAGGCCCTCACCATATCGTCGGGAACCCGGGGGAAATGAACGTTGATGATCCGCCTCATCATGTCGGGAGGGGGGAACGCGATGTGATGAAAGTTGCACCTTCCCAGGAAGGGGTCTGAAAGATCCTTTTTCGCGTTCGATGTGATGACAACCACCGGCCGGTGGATAGCGGTCACCGTTTTGTCGATTTCGATGATATCGAACTGCATCTGGTCCAAGACGTCGAGCATATCGTCCTGGAAGTCCGTGTCGGCCTTGTCGATTTCATCGATGAGCAGCACCGTCCGGGTATGTGCGGCAAATGCCTGGCCGATCTTTCCCATCCTGATGTAGTCCTCGATATTGCTGACATCCCGTGTCGAATCACCGAAGCGGCTGTCATTCAGCCGTGTCAGGGTATCGTATTGATAGAGAGCGTCGACCAGCTTCATGCTCGATTTCACGTTGAGCACGATAAGAGGCATCTTCAGGCTCTCGGCGATGGCATATGCCAGCATCGTCTTTCCCGTTCCCGGTTCACCCTTGAGCAGCAGGGGCATCTCGAGGGCGATAGAGACATTGACGATCTTTGCCAGTTCGTCATCCAGGACATACCGGGAAGCGCCCTGAAACGTCATTCGTTGATTATTCTTATTCACCATGATTGCCGTCGTATTACGTCTCCTTTCGCGGTATAAAAATGAGGGGGTTGGTCCCCAACCCCCTCTCGTTGTATGTCCAACGGGATATCCCTATATCACAGCAACAGATAAATTGCCATGGTCATGTTTTCCATCTAGATCATTTCGATGACGGTCGCCCTGGAAACGCCGCCTCCGCCGCACAGCGTGGCTAATCCGAGAGTCTTGCCCCGTTTCTTCATGGCATGAATGAGCGATACGATGATCCTGCTTTCCGTCGCGCCGACAGGATGCTCCAGACCGATTCCCAATCCGTTGACGTTAGTGATGTCGCGGTTCAATCCGAGTTCACGTTCTCATCCGATATACAGGGCGGCGAACGCTTCGTTCGGCGTGGGGCTTAACCCTGTGAAGGCGGAATGACATCCCCCGCAGCCAACGGTCTTGAAGCGGGCGATGGACGTGACGCCAAGCTCTGTTGCTTTGCCGAAGGAATAGACATTTTTACTCACCAGATCCTCGTTTCCAGACAAGATGTCCACCCATCACGTTCGCCAGATGCTCCGCACAGGTAATGCCGGGACAGTAATAATAACATCTTTAAGGAATACGAACATTTATCTTGCCTTCTGGACGAGAGATGCGAAGAAGAGTGTCATTATGTGGTCAGATGTTGACGTTTCCCCGGTAAAATGATTTTTCATTCCGGTAACAACCTGTTAAGATAAGATCAGCGGCCTCCGCGTTGGGGAAAGAAGAATGACGAAAAACACGGGGGAAAAACAAACAATGTCTTATAAAAAAAAGATAGCCTCTATTATAGTTGGAATTGTTGCCGTTTATGCCGTCGTGGGATTTCTGGTGGTGCCGCCGATTGTAAAATCAAAACTGGAAAGAATCATCTCCGATACTCTTGGTGTAACTGCAACGGTGAGGGACGTTGCCGTCAATCCTTTTGCGTTATCCGCCACTGTGAGGGGATTTGCCATGGAATCGGGCGGGAAGCCCCTGGCGCGATTCGAAGAATTGTACGTCAATTTTCAGCTTTCATCTCTGTTTCACCGCGCATATACATTTTCAGTTATCCGGCTTACCAGCCCCGAGGGGCTGGTGGAAATTATGCCCGGAGGTTCCCTCAACTGGGTGTCCCTGATTCCCGCAACGAAGGATCAATCGTCTGATATTCCTTCTAAAAATGAAATCGCTCCCCTGTTAATTCATCAACTGGAGATTGAGAAAGGCCGCATCAACTTCGCCGATCTTTCACAGGCTGCTCCGTTTGAAGCCCATCTTTCTCCTATTGATGTTTTGCTGGAAGATTTCAGCACGAAGAAAGATCGTGACGGACGTTTCCACATCGCCGCGACACTGGGTAAAGGCGGAGATGTGGAATGGAAAGGGTCCATGTCGGTTAATCCCGTCCGGTCGCAGGGAACGTTCGAGGTGCGCCGTGTCATGTTACGGCCGCTGTGGGAGTACATCCGTGACCGTTTCAATTTCGAAGTAACGGGAGGCTCGATGGACGTTGCGGCGCAATATGCATTCGATGCGGGGACTGACAGCCTGCAGTACGAGTTGAAAGGTGGCTCCATTGCGATAAGAGACTTTGCTCTGTGCGAGAAAGGTATGGCGGAAACGCTCATATCGATACCGATCATGACCTTCCAGAACACGGAGTTGAGGAGTAACACAAAAGAACTTTCCATTGCGTCCATTACATCCGCCAACGCCAGAATTGCCGGCTGGCGTAACAGGGACGGCACGATTAATTACGAGGAATTATTTGCGGGGCCGCCGGGGCCGAACGAAAAACAGCCGGTTTCCGACTCGGAAAATGGGACGGGAAAGAAACAGCAGGGATGGACCGTCGGCATCGAAAGCCTTTCTCTGGACAATTACGGGATAGCGCTTGAAGACCGGATGCCTGACAGTCCGGTTCGCGTCTTTCTCGAACCTGTTACCCTGAGCATGAATAACCTGACCAATCGCCCTGACGTTCGGTCAGATATATCCCTTCGTCTCACCGTCAACCGGACGGGAACAGCAGAGTTGAAGGGTACTGCATCCGTGAATCCGCCCACGGCGGATGTCGCTGTGAGTCTGTCTCGCATTGCGCTCAAGGATTTCAGGCCGTATGTGGCCCCTTTTGCGAAGGTTGATCTCGTAGATGGCACGGCAGGTATTGGCGGGGTTGTGAATTACGGTGGAAAGAAAGACGGTGTTCCTTCCATCCGCTACCGGGGTAATGCCCATGTTAACGGCCTTCATGTGGACGATATGCTCCGCCAGGAGGACCTCCTTAAATGGAAATCTCTCGCGTTGAGCGGTATGGACATTGCTGTGGCACCCACCAGAATAAGCATTGCCAATATTGTCTTCACCGAACCGTATGCCAGGGTTATCATTTTCCCCGACGGCACCGTAAATCTGGGACATGTTTTCGCAAAGAAGGAAAGTCTCGAAGAAAAAGCTGCCACTTCACCTCCACCGGCTGCCGCCACAACAGAGATACCCGATGGGGCTGTGCCGGTGCCCATCACCGTTGGTACGGTTCGGATTGCCGGCGGCTCTGCTAATTTTGCAGATTTTTCTCTTAAGCCGGCCTTTGCCACGGGTATCCAGGATCTGAATGGTACGGTCAAAGGATTGTCATCCAACCCTTCCGCCCGGGCGGATGTGAGCCTTACCGGAGCTGTGGACCGTTACGCGCCGGTCATCATAAAAGGGAAGATCAATCCGCTCAGCCCGACCAAGTTCGCCGATGTGGAGTTTTCATTCAAAAATATGGAACTCACCTCCATGACTCCCTATTCAGGCAAATTCGCCGGGTATGCCATTGAAAAGGGTAAACTGTCTCTCGATCTGGATTACCTGCTTGAGGGCAACAGGCTCATAGGGGAGAATAAGATATTTCTCAATCAGTTCACCCTGGGAGAGAGGGTTGAAAGCGCCTCCGCAACGAGCTTGCCGGTATCGCTCGCCATTGCCCTGCTGAAAGATCGACAGGGGAATATCACGATCGACCTGCCGGTACAGGGGGATATCGATGATCCTGAATTCAGCTACGGGCGGCTCGTTATCCGCGCCCTCGTCAACCTGATCACCAAGATCGTCACTGCTCCGTTCGCCGCTCTCGGCAGTCTCCTTGGTGGGCAGGGAGAGGAACTCAGCCATATCGATTTCGAATACGGGAGCGCCGTGTTGGCTCCGGAACAAACGGAAAAGCTCGACCGCCTGGCAAAGGCTCTCTATGAACGACCGTCTC
The DNA here is from genome assembly GCA_016936905.1 of Deltaproteobacteria bacterium. Classification (GTDB taxonomy): domain Bacteria; phylum Desulfobacterota; class Syntrophia; order Syntrophales; family UBA6807; genus DSDU01. The sequence goes on from JAFGWZ010000100.1 coordinate 4,625, forward strand.
TTCGCCTCGAAATACGAGGTATCGCCGACAGGATATCAGATCGATCGGTGCTGGCGGACAAGGCTGTGATGAGAACGATCAGGGAACTGAAAGCCGATGAACTGAGAGCAGGCAGTAAAAAGGTTCCTCCCACCATCGATGAGATCGCTCTATCCGGTGAAGACTATGCGCGCCTCGTGACAAAGGCTTATCGGAAACTGCGGGAAAGGAAGCCGGAACTGCCCCCGCCGGCTAAAAAAATTACGGGGGAGGCCCTGCAGATGATGAAACGCGAACTGACCGATGCAATAACCATTGAGGACAGCGATCTTCGGCAGTTAGCGCACGAACGGGCAAGGCAGATCAAGGGTTGCCTGCTAGGGAGCGGATCGATAGAAAACGAACGGCTGTTTATCCTCGATGTTCGCATCGACGATACACCGGAGAATGACAGGGCGCAGGCCGCTCTATCTCTTTCATAGGTCAGGCAGAAGGATCAGTTTCATGTAAAACCGATTCATGACGGGCTTTTTACCCCGGATGGAATAACCCGGGAAAAGAGAGGGGGAAAATATGAAGCGATACACGTTATTCGTGATTACGACAATGTTGGTATTTGTTTTTTGCCTTGCCGGCGGCGTGTCTGCCCAGGTGAACGCGGAAACCTTCACCGTGTCGCCCATGATCGGCGGGTATCTTTTTGAAGGGAATCAGGATCTTGAAGACAAGCCGGCCTATGGTGTGGGTGTCGGATATAGTTTTGATGCCAACTGGGGAACAGAAGCGGTTTTCAACTATATCGATACGAAATCGGAAGCGGGTGGAGGTGACGTGTCGGCATATCTCTGCCGGCTGGACGGCCTTTACCATTTCAATGTCGGCGAAAGGTTTGTTCCTTACGTGGCAGCAGGCATCGGGGGTATCACCTTTGATCCCGACAGGGGTGACAGCGACAACGATGCTCTGGTGAATTACGGCGCCGGCGTTAAGTATTTTATTACCGATTCGATTGCCCTTCGCGGTGATGTGCGCCACGTCATGTCATTTGATTCAACCCACCACAACCTTCTGTATACCGTTGGTGTGACGTTCTGTTTCGGAGGTGCGAAAGAGATTGTCGCGCGGGAACCGAGGGACAGCGACGGCGACGGAGTTTACGATGATATGGACACGTGCCCCGGTACGCCGAAGGGAGTTACGGTTGATAGTTCCGGATGTCCCCTGGACAGCGATGGTGACGGCGTTTACGATTACCTGGACAAGTGCCCGGGTACGCCGAAGGGA
>JAFGWZ010000012.1 GCA_016936905.1 Deltaproteobacteria bacterium
AAGGGAGACGGCGAGATTGACGGGCGTGTCCTTCCCAAGATGCTCGATCATGGGTACGATGCCGCATGTCGACACAGTGACTTTTCGCGGGGAAAGGGCCAGACCGTAATCGCAGGTAAGAATTCTTATCGCCTGAACGGTGTTTTTGTAATTGGCGAGGGGTTCCCCCATCCCCATCATGACGATATTCTTTATGTTATCACCCTCCGGGGTCTTGATGCGGGCCGTGGTGATCTGATCGACGATCTCCGACGGCACGAGATTCCTCGTGAACCCGTTTTTGCCGGTAAGACAGAATCGGCATCCCATCTGGCAGCCTACCTGTGTCGATATGCAGAGTGTCCAATGGTTCTTTTCACGGATGAGAACACTTTCAATGTGGCTGCCGTCTTCAAGCCGGAAGAGGAGCTTTTTCGTTCCGTCGCTGGACACCTGGCTTTTTTCGATTACCAGGGAACTGATCCGTGCCTCCGTTTCGATTTCGGACCGGAATGTCTTCGACAGGTTGGTCATGGATGCGAATGACGTGCTCCCGGCTTGATACATCCACTTCATGATCTGCCGTGCCCGGAATCGTTCTTTTCCGAGACGGGATATGAACCCCTCTATCTCGTCGAGGGTCATATTTTTAAGGTCCAGCCGGCTGTTCGCCATGCAGGCACGAAGATATTCCGTTTGGTTCATTGTGTTTACCTTGATATGACACGACGGGATCATCACTTCAGGGCTCACCGGGAATGACCTATTCCGGCGGTTCCATTCCGTCATTCATACATGCCCCGTTATTTGCTTATCTTACCTTCTCTGTAGTACGGACAAATGTGAGAAGATCCCGGAAGATAATTCCTGCATACCTCAGGCCGGGTCTCATAGATGGTACACGTGTAATGGTTTTTCTCCCACTTGAGGAAGGGGCACCCATAAAGTTGACGCCCGTCTGTCCTCGATACGAGGCGGTCGCCTGCCCATAATCCGTCCCAGTTGTCGAGCACGCGGAGGATGTCCTGTCGCTGCTCACCCTTCCACCCTATTTTGTCTTCGTCTGTTACAAAAGCGATCAGATTGGCAAGACTGCACGTTCCGCATCTCCTGCACTCTTTGTCGCTGTCATATTTCATGTCTGGAATTTTTTTTGATCAGAGCATTTTTTTCACAATACGTCAATACCCCGAATAGACATTCTGCGCCGATCGGCGAATTGCGATGACACTGGAAGGGGAGATCTGAGGGCGAGAAGGTTTCACCTTGCAGTTTGCAGGTTTGAAGTTTCAGGTTTCACGTTATCAGGTCTACGGTTTACGGTTCCCAGTTTACGGTTTACAGTTTACGAATTCCCATTTGCCATTTTCCGATATACGATTTTCGAATTTCGTAATCCGAATTTCCATTTCCCAATTCCCATTTTCTGTTTACTAATTCCCAATTGCCGTTTCACGATTTCCGTACGCTACGATGAGACTGCGTTAAACAGGGTTTCCAGAAGATAGATCCACGTACTCATCGTTTCAAGGTTGTTTTCGAGGGCGTTTTTTTCAATTTCAGCGGCGGTGTCAGAGATGTCTGTAAAGTTGAAATTTGAGGCCGCCCCTTTGAGGGAATGAGCGGCGCACATAAGCGCCGGCGCGTTGCCGTTCTGCAGGGCGACTTTCATCCTGTTGATATCGGCCGCTACCGTCTCAATGAAAAGATCCAGCAGTTCCTCGCAATCATCTTCTTCGAGTTCAAGTTCCTGCGCCAGTTGTTTGATGTCCATAATGATTCTTCCTCCTCGATATCCACCTTTCCGCTGTTTGTATGACAATGTCTTTCTTGATCGGTTTTGCGATGTAGTCATTCATTCCCGCCGCAATGCACGTGTCTTTGTCTCCCTTAATGGCGTGTGCCGTCATGGCGATGATGGGAATATCGTGAAAGCCGCCGTGACGGAGGATCCGCGTTGCTTCCAGTCCGTCCATCCCAGGCATCTGAACATCCATGAAAATAAGGTCGTATGTTTCCGGTGCTTTCAGATACTTGTTGACCGCCTCGGTTCCATTGCCGGCGACGTCAACATGATATCCCGCTTTCGTCAGCATAATCTTCGCCAGTTTCTGGTTAACGGGATTGTCTTCAGCGAGAAGAATGCTCAGTCCGGAGATTCGCTGTTCCGGAATATCTTGGGAGGCCATCGCGTCTCGCTTCGACGGATCAGGTTGTCTTATCCGTGATCCCCTCGGATCAAACAGCTCTTTCAATACCTGAAGCAACCTGTCTCTTCGGATAGGTTTTTTCAGAAAAGCATCAAACCTGTATTGTCCCGGCGCAATCGAACTGTATCGCGACCAGGAGGAGACGGCGACGATCGGTATCCGTGAAAGCGGTTCAGGGGACATCCTTATTTGACGGGCCAGTTCGCATACTTTTATTCCGGGGGTGTGAAGGTCAACGATGCAGAGATGGAAGGGGTCAGTCTCGCAGGCATGAATGAGTGCAGGCATAACGGAACTTCCCTCGTCGATGGTCTGGAAGCGCATGTCAAACGATGTGATAATATCGGCAAGTCCTTCACGGCATGCTCTATTGCCGTCAACGACCAGGATCCGCCTCCCCGAGAAATATCGGGGAAGGCGGCGGAAATAATTCTTTCGACCTGCCTTTTTAAGCCATGCGACAAAGTGAAACGTGCTGCCCTTTCCTTTGCCGTTGCTCTCTGCCCAGACATTTCCATCCATGAGAGATGCCAGGTGTTTGCATATGGAAAGGCCGAGTCCGGTACCGCCGTATTTACGGGTGGTCGATCCGTCCGACTGTTGGAAGGGGAGAAAAATATCCGTCAGTTTATCGGCGGGAATGCCAATGCCTGAATCTCTTATCGATACGTGAAGCTTCGCCGTGGTCGTTGTTTCTTGCCCAATGTCAATTGACAGTTCGATCTCTCCCGAGTCGGTAAACTTTGAAGCATTTCCCATAAGATTTAACAGAACCTGTCTGAAACGTCCCGGATCCCCTTTAAGATAGCGGTTCAGGTTGCCGCCGATTCTGCATATGAGTTCTATCGGTTTTGTTTCGATTTTCGGGCGAATAAGTTCGCATACATCATACGCGATCATCTCGGGATCGAACTTGACGTCGTCGAGCTCGATCACCTGTGCCTCAACCTTGGAAAGATCGAGGATATCGTCGATAAGCGCAAGAAGGCAGTCGCCACTCTTTTTTATTATTTCAGCGTACTCCGTCTGGATTTCATCGAGACGAGAATCGATAAGCATATCGGTAAAGCCGATAATTGCGTTCATAGGTGTTCGAATCTCGTGGCTCATGTTTGCGAGAAACTCGCTTTTTGCCTTATTCGCGGCGGCGGCTTCCATTGCCATCTCATTCGCCTTCGATATGGCGCGTTCGAGCCGTTCGTTAACTGTCTCCAGGTCAGCATTTGCCTTTCGAAGTTTTTCTTCCGCCTTTTTTCGCATGGTAATATCTCGAGCGATTCCTCTGAATCCAATGGGTCGGCCATCCACATCCCGTATCAATGATGCCGATACATCGATTTCAATGGATGTTTTGTCTTTCCTGACAATCTGAAGTTCCTGTCCAGTGATGGGTATCCCCGACGTGTAGACGGCGTTGAAGATCTGAAAGGCACTATCGGCGTGATGCGGTTTCATAAGATGTCTGAATGACATCCCATGAAGCTCGTCTTTTGAATATCCGGCCATTTTGAGCAGAAAATCATTGAAAAACGTAAGGTTTCCCGGGAGATCGATCTCGTAGTAGCCGTCTTCAATGTTTTTAATGATCCGCTGGTATTCCCGCTCATTATCTTCGAGGATATCCTGGTATTTTTTTTCAAGAACATGGAATTTTCGGGAGAGCTGCTGTTTTTGTGTTATCCGATAATCCTTTTCGTTTGCAACATTCTTTTTTTCGAGAAAAAGTTCTACCGAAAGGCTGATCGATCTGGCAATGATCTGTTGCGTCGCTGGCGCTCGATTGCGGTCGGTGGTATGAAAAAACAAAACGGCGTGCAATGTGGGGATATACAGCGCCCATAGGGGTGTTGCATTCTGCCGCTTCGCTGAGACGGCGTGTCGCTGTTTCTGTGCCCGGCGAATCAGGCCCTTGAATGTCCGGAGTGGTAAGCCGAAGCTGTTTTCATTCTCTCCCTGGTTATCTTCCACGAATGTCAGACAGAATGATCCTTCGGGAACGGTGTGGGCAAGCAGGGCGAGCAGGGTCTCTTTCTCCTGTTCCCTGTCGTAGAGTTCCGGAAAAATGTCTTCAATTGCAGCATGCATGGCCTTGTCCCTGTTCATGTTCGTACAATTCCCTGGCCCGTGCCATCTCATCGGGGAAATCTCTTATCAGCGTTTTGTATTCTTTAATGTTTTCAAGCACGTGTTTGAGCAACGGCTGGGAGAGCGACGGCTGCATGCCCGGCATGGCCACATAGTTCATCCGAGAGACAATAAATTCGGAGATCTGAATGATCCCGGTAAGGCTCGATGGTTCAATTGTTGGTGATGTCTTGTGATGATCCCTGACGGCTTCTCGGACTGCCGGCGGCAGGTTCCATTCCTTGCTCAGTTCATATCCAAGGGCGCAATGGTTAGTCCCGATATGATAATTTTCATGGTCGACGAACGGTTTGGCGTTGCTGTGAAAATGATTGCAGGCTTCCATAAAACGCCTGTGGGCAACCTGATCTTCCACGATAATTCCGATATCGTGAAGAATACCGCAGAGAAAGACATCCTCGCCTTTCAGTCCGAAAATCCGTTCTCCGATCATATGGCCACAAATACTTACGGCGGCACAGTGGAGCCATAACTTCCGCCTCGAATAGACCTGACCGGGCGCTTCAATACGAAAGATATCTTTCAGGGCTTCCGTTACCACCATGTTTCGCAGGTTTTTCATGCCGATAAAAATAACCGCCCGCTCGATACTTTCCACTTTCTGTCTCAGACTGTAATAGGCGCTGTTGGCGATGCGGAGTACACGGAGAACCAGTGTGGGATCCAGGCGAATGATTTCTTCCATTTCCTTTATGGAACTGTTCTCATTTGCCAGTAACTTGGATAGGCGGATCGCTACATGTGGCAGTGTCTTTGTATTGTTGAATTTTCTTATGAGGGCGTCTTCCCGCGTCATGAAACAACCTTTTATCGATATAAGGAATCCGGCATACTCCAGTCTTGACGGGGATTCACTCAATCCCCGGCATAACATGGCAGACAGCGCCGCTCTATCGCCATGCAATCACATTTTTTGTGGGCTGCTGCAAAAATTCATTTTCACCGGGTCTAAGGGTCTTTTTGATAATACTCCAGGTTACGCACTGCCAAAGCTCAACCGTCGACCTGTGCCTTGAGCCTTTTGCCCTTAGCCTGCGATTTGAAGACCGCTCAAATGAATTTTTGCTTAGGCAGCAGTCCATTAACGGGTGTTCCCCGTTTCCGGACGATGGCATTTGACCCGCCGAAAATGCTCTCTCTGTCGCTCATGCCTGAGTCGGATTCAAGATGTCTTTGATCCTCTCGTGTAAAGTTTCCATATTAAACGGTTTTTGTATAAATCCATTACATCCTTGTTCCATTATTTCCGTTGCTTCGCCATCGATACTGTGACCGCTCACCAGGAGCACTTTCACCGATTCTTTTATCTCTTTTAACCGGATGAAGGCTTCACGCCCTCCCATGGCTGGCATGACCATATCGAGAAGGACAAGATCAATCATGTTTCCGTGATTCATGTATGTTTCGACGGCCTCACTGCCATTGGATGCTGTTAAGACATGATACCCCAATGCAGTCAGCATGTCCCTGCCGACATCGAGAACATGCATTTCGTCATCAACAAGGAGGATGGTAGGTTTCTTCAAGACCTTGTCTGATGAGCCCGTTTTCCTATGCTGCTGTGGAGAATGGAGCGCAGGCGTTTCAGGAAGATAGATCTTAAATGATGTACCTTTTCCTTTCTCTGAGTCGACGCTGATGTTCCCGTGATGTCCTTTTATGATTCCCATGGCGGAGGCCAGTCCGAGTCCCGTTGCCCGTCCCATGCCTTTGGTAGTGAAAAAGGGGTCGAAAATCTTTTCTATAATTGCGTCATCAATCCCGATGCCGGTATCGGAAATGTCGATCATGACGTAATTCTCCGTCATCAGAAAACCTTTCGGGCGTTCTCTGTCTGTCGCTGTGATATTCTTTGTCGTGATGTGAAGGGTACCCCCGTCCGGCATGGCTTCGGATGCATTAATCATGATGTTGAGTAAGGTCTGTTCAATCTGTCCCCGGTCTGCCTTGACGGTGAACAGAGGGTCGGTGAGGAAACGGCGAACCGTTATGTCTTTTCGCGTCCGTGCTATTGTATCGGCTGTTTTGTTAACGAGATCGTTAAGGTTGATCGGCTTTATTTCATACTTTCCCTCCTGGGCGTATCCGAGAAGCTGGGCGGTGAGTTTTGAGCCTCGATCGATGAGGTCTTCCATTTTTCCAAGTCGCCTTTTATCAGGATGGCCGTCGGGGGCATTTATCAGCATGAGAGAAATATTGCCTTGGATTCCCATGAGAAGATTATTGAAATCGTGGGCAATGCCGCCGGCAAGGGTTCCGATTGCTTCCATCTTCTGTGCGTGCCTGATCTGGGCTTCTCTCTGCTTCTGTTCTGTCACATCATCGAGGATGACAATCTGGGTGTACCCATCCTCTTCAAGGGGGAGAAATTTGCATTCCACCTGACGGTCATTAATGATGAACGATCCGTTGTTCACCGTCGTTTGGTGAGGAAGGGTATGATTCATAATGACCGATTGTACTGTTGCCTGGTCCTGCTTTCTGAATAGTGCATGAAAATGGGTGGCGAGAAGGCTCTCTTCAGAGGTTCCCGCCAGTGAAACAGCGGCAGGATTGGCGTAGACAATTCTTCCTTCGGCGGTTACCTCCATAATTCCTTCAGTCATGCCGTTAAGTATGACTTCATAGTGGTGATTTCCTGACAGAAGTTCAGAGGTGATGACCCGGGGACACGTGTCATCGAGGCCGATTATACTTTCATTGGCGCCCATGTCGGTTCCGCTCAGGGCACGGTCGAGCGCTGTCTTTATGTGTTGTTTCATCTTCTGGAACGGGCCCTTGGCAATGCATGTGTCCGCTCCGAATGTGAAGACATCCAGAAGGCCGTTCCTTTTTTCAGCGGCAATCGCGGACAGTATGATTATATATATATGATCCAGTTCAGGCATTGACCGGATTATTTTGCAGAGCTTTATGCCGTTGATATTGGGCATGATAAGATCGATGAACATGACGTCAGGGGTAAAATATTTTATAATGTCCAACGCCTCGAGACCGCTCCGTGCCGTTTTTACCTCGTATCCTTCTTTTTCCAGATGGAGCTTGAGGAATGTCAGGGTCAGGGGATGATTATCGACCACGATAATTCTGCGGATACTGTTCATGACGCCCGTTTCCCTTCTTCGATGCCGTTTCTCGTTGAAAGCATCCGCTCGTGTGCTTGTGCCGCCGGTAACCGTAGTTCTATAAGTGATCACAGGATATACCTCTCCCTTCGCAACACGTTTGATGAGAACTCATAGTGACTATCGGACATTTTCAGTCTCAACTTTAGTTTATATTCACGGGGCTGATATCGGAACGAATATCCATGTGAAGGGGCCAGACATTTTATTTCCAGGTGTTTCCTTCATGAAACCACCATCCGTTGATTTTACAGGGCAGTGTAACTCTTCGTTGCGGCGGTTCTTGGGGGCTCGGTTTGTTTCAGGACCACGTCGACCAGTTTCAGCTTCACAGATCGAAAGAAATATATTATTCAGTAGGGCATAATGGAATATATGCGAACATACGGGTATCATAAATACCAACCGATTGATCTCATGACGGAACTAACCGTTTGTGAATCGCTTGCCCGGACATCGTCTCTCTCCATGGCTGCACTGGAAAGACGGAAACCTTACGGCGCCATCATCGGCGAGATGCTCACGGCCTGCGGGTTGCTCTATCAGGGATGCACTGTCTGTGAAATCGGCGGAGGTTACGGCAGTCTCATGAAGGGCCTGCTTGAAGAGTATGCGCCGCTGATCAGGCGGGTTGTTATGGTCGATCTGTCACCACGCCTTCTGCGACTTCAGCGAAAGGCGTTGGAACGGTGGAAACGGAAGGTGACCTTCATTCAGGCCGATGTCATGGAATTGATGCCCGTTCTGTCCAATATCGACGTGGTGATCATCAATGAAATGATCGGCGATCTCGATACATGGAAAGACCTGGCCCCGTCGCAACTGCCCGACGACGCAGCGGCGCTGGTTCTCAGATATTCCCTGGAGATACCACCTGAGGGACGGTTTCATTTCAATGTGGGGGCCGTCAGGCTTGTTGAGTCCATTTGCCGGACCGGGGTAGCCGCCTTTATATCAGAGCATTCGAGCGATCCCGTTATTCCTCACGGGATGGAATACCTCCGCAGGGGACTGTCGACGGATGGATTTCCACGGGAAATACTCCTGAAAGGACATGCCGAATTCACCATTCGATTTTCTCATCTTGAAAGCGTTGCCCGTTTCTGGGGCAAAAGCTGTTTTGGAGGAGCACTGGCGGACCTGGTCGGTGTCCGCAAGTCGCCGAAAATGAGATTTATATTTACCGCTAGGGCCTGCGCCACCGACGAACAGGCGATACTCCTGGAATTTCTCGACCATATTCGTGAGTATCGCTGGCTGGTGATCAGGTAAGAAAAACATATCAAGCGGGCTCCGGCGGTTTCCGTAGGCAAATTATCAATGACGGTGCCGGTGTCTTCACGTAGAAAGATTTTCCCTCATTGTCGAATCCTCTCCGGCGGGATTTGTCCTTGAAATTTCAGAGGAGAATGGTTACAACCGTTGAGCAGTCTTCCATCAAAACCGGTGGGGACGTTTTACCGTAAATAGTGAGGTGATGAGCAATGACAGCTCTTTTCATACGATGGATAATCCTGACCGTATCGATAATCGCCGCTTCGTATCTTCTTGAAGGGATTCATGTGCGGGATTTCGTTTCTGCTTTCCTGGCAGCGGCGCTGCTGGGTGTACTCAATGTTCTCCTCCGTCCCATACTCATTATCCTGACCCTCCCCATTACAATACTCAGCCTTGGTCTATTCATGTTTGTCATCAATGCGATGCTGCTGGCAATGGTGTCCGGGGTTATTCCGGGGTTCGACGTGCAGGGCTTCTGGGCGGCCGTTTTCGGCTCTCTTATTATCAGTGGTATAAGCTGGCTGCTGAATTCGTTCATCATTGACCGGGGACGAATCCAGCGGGTCGACTACGTGGATCTGAAAAAAAAGGGTGACCGATGGGAATGAAGGCCTTGACGCCGGCGATGCGGCAATACGTTGAAATCAAGGACCAGTATAAGGACTGCATCCTCTTTTTCCGTATGGGCGATTTTTATGAGATGTTTTTTGAGGATGCCGTCACGGCTTCGAAAGTTCTGGAAATTACGCTGACCTCGCGAAACAAGGGGAAGGAAGACAGCATCCCGTTGTGCGGCATTCCCTACCACGCCGCATCATCCTACATAGCAAAGCTTATCGATAAGGGGTACAAGGTCGCCGTCTGCGAGCAGGTCGAGGATCCGAAACAGGCAAAGGGCATCGTCAGGAGAGAGGTGGTGAGAGTTATCACTCCCGGCCTTGTCATCGATCCTGACACGCTCCATGCCAAGGAACATAATCTGCTGGCGGCCCTGTCCGTCCGGGACGATATGCACGGACTCGCCTTTGTTGATATTTCAACCGGTGAATTCTGGGTTGCCGAATCGGGGGACAGGGATTACCTCCGTGGCGAGATCGGGGGACTCGACTTCAGGGAGTTTCTTGTCAGTGAATCTCTCCGGGAGAGAGCCTTCGTTAGAATGCTTGCCCAGGAATCGCCGGACTGCGTGGTAAATAGTGTGCCTCCCGACTACTTCGATGTCGATGAGGCAATGATATTGCTGAGAGAGAGTTTTTCGGACGATGTCCTGGGAACGGTTGCCTTTTCCGAGCATGAGGCCATGGTATCGGCGGCGGGAGCGGTTCTTCGATATATCGGGGAAACCCGGAAAGAGAAGATTCACCACCTCACGACAATACGGTGGCACAAAGCGGATGATTACCTCTTGATGGACAACAATGCGAAAAGAAACCTTGAACTCTTCGGAACGATTCAGGAGGGGAAAAAGGTAGGGTCTCTCATTCATGTCGTAGATATGACATCGACAGCCATGGGTGGAAGAAGGTTGCGGTGGTGGTTGAACTATCCCCTCGTCGAGCCGGAGAAGATAAAGGAACGACTGGCTGCAGTGTCGGAATTGAAGGAAAATCCTCTGCTCCGGGGGGACCTTCAGCAACTTCTGTCACGGGTGTACGACCTTGAAAGACTTGGAAGCCGCGTGGCCATGGAGGCCGCCAACGCGCGGGATATGGTGGCATTAAAGGATTCACTGACCGTGGTTCCAGATATCATCCATTCGCTTTCAACCATGGAATCTCCACTGATAACGACAATACGGGACGGCCTCGATCCCCTTGCCCATGTGGTCGATGTGATCGACCATGCCATTGTGCCGGATCCACCACTGACAATTCGAGAAGGTAATATAATACGGGAAGGATATGACGAAGAACTGGACAGGCTGATTTCGGCAAGCAGGGACGGCAAGAAGTGGATTGCCGCGCTGGAGGCGAAGGAGCGGAAACGGACGGGAATCACGACGCTCAAAGTCGGATACAACAGCGTATTCGGCTATTATATAGAAGTAACAAAGGCCAACACCGATCTGGTTCCTGACGATTATATACGGAAACAGACCCTGGTAAATGCGGAACGGTATATCAACCAGGAATTGAAGGAATATGAATATACGGTGCTCAATGCCGAGGATAAGAGAAAAGAAAGGGAATACAACCTGTACGGTGATATCCGCCGTGGGATCGGGCGCGACGTGAGGAGCATGCACAGAACGGCGTCACTGCTGGCCGATCTCGATGTGCTGGTGTCGCTCGCCGAGGTGGCGGAAAAATATAATTATTGCCGGCCATTGGTGGATGACGGGAACACCATCGATATCAAAGGGGGGCGGCACCCCGTGGTTGAGAGGATGGATATGGCGGACGGATACGTTCCCAACGATGTCTTCCTTAATGATGACACCCATCGATTACTCGTTATAACCGGGCCGAATATGGCGGGGAAATCAACCTATATACGACAGGTGGCTCTTATTGTGTTGATGGCCCAGATGGGGGGGTTTGTCCCCGCGTCAGAAGCCCGCATCGGTGTGGTTGACCGAATCTTTACCCGTGTCGGCGCGGCTGACAGCCTGGCGAGGGGGCAGAGCACGTTCATGGTTGAAATGACAGAGGTGGCTACCATCTTACATAATGCCACGTCGAAAAGCCTGATTCTCCTTGACGAAGTCGGCAGGGGGACGAGCACTTTCGATGGCCTCAGCATTGCCTGGGCTGTGGCAGAACATATCAATAACCCCGATCTCCTGGGAGGGCGCACCCTTTTTGCCACCCATTATCATGAGCTGACCGATATGGCCCGGGAGTACGGCGGTATCAAGAACTACAGCATTGCCGTGAAAGAATGGGGGGACCGGGTTATTTTCCTCAGAAACATTGTCGAAGGCGGGACGAACCGAAGCTACGGCATTCAGGTGGCCCGCCTGGCCGGGGTTCCCGAAGAGGTGGTCGGCAGGGCCCGTGAGATCCTTGAGAATCTCGAAGGGGGAGAACTCGATGAGGTAGGCCGTCCCACCATAGCGAAAAAGAAGAAAGCTGACAAACATTCCGGTCAGCTCAGCCTCTTTATGAGTGCTGACGAACAGATTATCGGGGAATTGAAGGCTGCCGATGTCGGCCTGATGACGCCCCTGGAAGCCCTTAATAAGATCAACGAGTGGCGAAACCGGCTGGGTAAGAAAGAATAACGGAAATCGGTGAACGGCAATTGGGAATTAGAAATTAGGAAGTGGGAAATGAAAATTCGGAAACCGTAAACCGGATAACGGATAACTGGAAATGGCAATTGGAAAATAGAAAACAGGAAATGGAAATTCGGAATCGAATAACTAATACCGGAAATCGTAAACCGGATAACGTGAAACGTGAAACCTGGTAGCCTGCTGCCTGTTGTTCCCTTAAGCCTTTAGCCCCGTGCCTTGAGCCTGTAATTGCCCTGCGCCTTGAGCCTATAATCGCCTTATTTCATACAGACCCTGAGGACCTGATATAAGTCGGTCTTTCCGCTGATCACCTTTTTGATACCGTCCTGCATCAGTGTGTCCATTCCTTCTTCGATGGCGATATCCCTGAGTTCTTCGGCGCTCTTCTTCTGTTGTATGGCCCGTTTGATCGTGTCGGATCCGGCAAGCAGCTCGTAGAGCCCCATCCGCCCTTTGTATCCTGTGTCGTTACACTCTTTGCATCCCTTGGCGCGGAAGAGCTTGAAGTTATCATCGTAAGTGACTCCAAGTTTCTTGAAGTGTTCTTCCCCGTAATGGCGTACCATCTCATCGAACTCTTCATTGGTGGGGTGGTATTCTTCCTTGCATTTCTTGCAGAGCGTCCGCGCCAGCCGCTGTGCCAGTATCCCCAGCATAGAATCGGCAAAATTGAGCGGGTCGATTCCCATGTCGAGAAGCCGCACGACCGTCTCCGGAGCGCTGTTGGTGTGGAGGGTGCTGAAGACGAGATGGCCTGTGAGCGAGGCCTCGACACCGGTTTTCGCCGTTTCATAATCCCTCATTTCACCGACCATGATGACATCGGGATCGGCCCTGAGAAAGGCACGCATGGCGGTGGCGAAATCAAAGCCGATTTTGGGATGAATCTGGACCTGTCGGAGCCCCTGCTGGGTGATTTCCACGGGGTCCTCCGCCGTCCAGATCTTCGTTTCCGGTTTGTTGATATAACCGAGAGCCGCGTGGAGCGTGGTGGTCTTTCCCGATCCGGTGGGCCCCACAACGAGGATCATGCCGTAGGGTTTCACCAGAAGCTGCTTCAGCGTCGTATCAGTGTACTCGGTAAACCCCATGGCATCCAGGGGCAGGGTCTCCCCTTTGGCGAGAACACGCATGACCACATCCTCCACGCCGCCCTGGGTGGGGACGGTGGCCACTCGAAGTTCGATGCTTTCGCCGTTGGACCGGCGGAATTTGATCTTTCCGTCCTGGGGAATACGCCGCTCCGTTATATCGAGGTTAGACATGATCTTGATACGCGATACAATGGCCGATCGGTAGCTGAAGGGGACGGCCTGATAGTGCCTCAGCTCACCGTCTACCCTCATGCGTATTTCCACATTCTTCCTTAAAAGGCTCGGTTCCACATGAATATCCGAGGCTCCCCGGGAATAGGCATCGTTGATGATCTTGTTCACGAGCTGCATGATGATGCTGTCTGTTTCCAGGACGCCGTCTTCATCTTCATCATAGAATTCTTCTTCATCGAGTTTTCCAACCAAGTCGGAGATCGATTCCCTGCTTGTTGCGCTCTGGTAGAAGTAATTGATGTACTGGAGAATCTCGTCATAGAGGGCGACGTCGTATTCAACGGAGGACGTCTTCAGGAGGCTCTCGATCATATCCCGCTTCAGGATGTTGTTGGGATCGTCGACGAGGACTTTCACCCTCCCATCCTTCCGTTCCAGAGGAACCCACAGCTCCCGGCGGAGATATTCTTCCTTCAAACTCCTCAGCAGGTCGAATGGAATGGGGATCTTGTCATTGAAGGGGGTGTAACGGCAGTTAAAAAACTCCTGGAGCGATTTCCCGATTTCCGCCCGCGGTATTTTGTGCTCCGCCATCAGGTAGTCTTCGGTCGTCTGTTTATTTTTTCGAGCCTCTTCGTATGCCGTTTCCAGTTCTTCGTCTTTGATAAGGCCTATCCGCAGGAGATAATCGAATTTTGATTTCTTTTTTCTTCGTATCCGTTCCTGATTGTAAAACGCGATGCCGATGACGTTTCCTATCTGTTCGAGAAATGCCTGGTCATCACTGGTAAAAGCCCCACCACCCTTTTTGTTGAGGATCTGAATAACCCCCATCAGTTCTTCGTTGTAGAGGATAGGCGCCGCCAGTATCTGGGCGGTCCGGAGCCCCGATTTCTGATCCCAGCTCCGGTCGAAGTTAAGGGCTTTATCGATTTTTTTCAATTCATTGTCGTCGTATGCATCAGCAATATTGACGACCTTTTTATTGTTTGCTACATAACCCGCTATGCTCTTGTTGTTTATCGGAACTCTTATTTCGTTCAGCGTGGAGCCGGCGAGGAACATGGAATAGATTTCATTTCTTCTGTTGTCGGCGACATATATGGTAATAAGATATGCATCGAATAGATTCAGAATGCCGTCTTTGAGGTCGACAATGATCTGCTTGATGTTCTGAGCGGAATGTATGCGGTTGGTGATGTCGTGCACCGCTCGTTGAAGTTTTAACTTTTCTTCAAGCTCGGTGATTTGAGACCTTTCCAGGTTACCGCTCACTTTCGATGATGGTTGGGCAACGCTCATTTCTATGTCCTGTTAGATAAGTATACAGCTAAGCGACTAATGGCCGCTTGACTACTTACTATAAACCGATATATGTAATTATGCAAGCAGGACTTTCCCGAAATAGTGGTGTCAAATAGGGCACCTGCCCGGCCCCATGCATGGTGTGCTCCGGGAAAGCGGTGCGGAAGGATCGATATGAAACCGGAAAAAACAATTGAAAAACTGACATCAGGGGAACCGGTAGTTATTGTCGCTCTGGGAGACTCTCTTACCTCGGGGTGGATGGTAAGCAAAGGGTATATCGATTACCTGAAGGAGATGATACGGGACAGATATCCGAACAGTAAGCTAAACCTGATCAACCGGGGTATCCCCGGTGACACGGCACGGGGGGGAGTCGACCGGCTGCAGAACGACGTTCTCCGTCATAATCCCGACTGCGTCATCATTCAATTCGGCCTGAACGACGCATTCGCAGGGTATTCTCACGAGCGCTACCGGGAACACATCGAGATGATGATTCACCGTATACGGGATGCGAGTTCAGCCGATATCATTTTGGTTACGTCAGTCTGCCTCAATGGCGAGCGGGATAATGCCTTCATCGACAAATTTTATCTCCAGGTTGAGGAACTGTCACATCTGTTCGACCTGCCATTCGCCCCCGTCCACCGGTACTGGATGAAAAAAATCGCCGAAGGGGTCACTTTTGACAGCCTGGTGCAATTCGATGGCGTTCACCCCAACACTGTCGGGCATAGATTAATGGCGGAATCGATTATCGAGGTGTTTTAGAAGCGACGCGGTTCAAAAACTACCGTCTGCTGCTCGCTTTTACGCCGTCACTTTCAGGATCAGCAGTGTTATATCGTCGAATTGAGGCTGGCTGCCCGAGAATGACATGATTTCATCTTTTACTTTTTCGATCATATCATGGGCAGTGAGAAAGCGGTTTCCTTGGATAATCCGAATCAGCCGTTCTTCGCCGAATTCTTCTTCCCGTTCATTGACCGCTTCCGTAACACCGTCCGTGTAGAGAACTAGAACGTCATCATTCATGAGGACGATTTCTTTTTCCTCTATATCTATGTCTTCCGTAACGCCAAGGGGAAGTCCCTTCGTTTCGAGCCGGACGATGTCGTTCGTTCCGCTTCTGAAGAGAAAGGGAGGATTATGCCCGGCGTTTACGTAGTGCAGTTTCTTGCTCTGCGAATCCAGTATTGAGTAGAAAAGCGTTACGAACAT
>JAFGWZ010000101.1 GCA_016936905.1 Deltaproteobacteria bacterium
CTTGCGGCGGGGTTAGCGAGCGAATACAAATAAACATTTTCCTTGGCAATCGGAGATTCCCCGCAACTTGTTGCGGGGAGCTTCAATCCGGGATAGAAGCTCCTGTTTATCCTTGTCCAGGAAGTGAATAGGCGGGCAAGTATCGGCGGGGTTGCCCGACCGATTGGTTGTGATGTGCGGTTGCGTTACACGTCAAGGGGAGGACAATGATGCAGGCAGGAAGAATGCGGACATGGCAGCGACAACGCGACAAGAGAGAAGGAGGGTGCAATGAAAATGGAAGAGGCAATTACGGGCAGGCGAAGTATCAGAAAATTTAAAAATGAAGCCGTTCCCCGGGAGGTTATCGCCAGCATCCTGGATACGGCACGGTGGGCGCCATCGTGGGGGAATACCCAGCCCTGGCAGTTTTATGTAATCACAGGTGAGCCCCTGGAAGCGTTCAGGAAGGCGAACCGTGATGAAATAGCCGGTGGAAAGGTATTTGCCCCCGATGTCTCCATACCGGAGATCTGGCCCGACCATCTGAAAAAGCGATATGGCGAAACAGGGAAAATCCTCCTGGGGGCCCTGGGAATCGCCCGTGAAGACAAGGAAGGCCGGAACAACTTTTATGGAGAAATGGCTCTCTTATTCGGCGCGCCTGCCCTGATTATCGCCTGCATTCCCCGGGAGAGCTCCGTCGAATACGCCATGCTCGATATCGGCCTGGTGGTCCAGACGATCTGCCTCCTCGCCCACGGCAAAGGCCTCGGGACCTGCATCATGGCTGCCGCCATCGGGTTTCCCAAATTGCTGCGGTCGATTGCCTCGATCCCCGAGGAACTGCGCATAACCGTTGGAATCGCCCTGGGATACCCCGACGGTGACGCCCCGATCAACACCTTCAGCAGGGTGAGGGCGGAGTTGCCCGATCTGGTCCAGTGGATCGATTGAGTGACTGTCTGAAGATGGAACGGGATTGAGCAGGGGAGGTTTTAGTCAACAAAAATCTCGATCCGCTCCCGCCCCTTGCCGATGTTGTTCCGTTTCAGCCTGATCAAACCGATTTCACCGGTTTTCCGGAGGTGTGTTCCTCCACAGGGGACACGGGCGAAACCGTCGATTTTCCAGTAGCGCTGTTCGGTTGCTACATCGCTGAAAGCGCTTTCTATGGGAAGGTCCGCATCGATAATTTCACGGGCCTTCTCTTCCAGAAGGGGGAAGATCCGCGAGATGCTTCCCTCCCACGTGAAATCAAGCCGAGCCTTATCTTCAGCGATGTGCGCCCCCACCTTCTCCGGCTTGTTGAACCTCTGATTGACCATCTCAAGGATGATTTCAGCGGCGAAATGGAGGCGCATGAGCCTATATCGCCGCGGCCATTGAATTTCGACGATGACTTCGTCCCCGGCTTTCAGATCGTGGCCGCTTTCGAGGATATAAAAGATTTCCATATCTTTTTTTTCCGCCTTGAGGACGGTGAAGCCGTGAATGCTTCCCCGGTCCGATTCCTGGCCGCCGGCAAAGGCATAGAAGATGGTCTTGTCCAGTGTAACAACCGAATCCGTTACCGACGTTACCTGAGCGATAAGTTCGGTCTGATAGGGGTTGTTCCAGAAAACCTTTTCAACCGCCATTGTTTCCCCTGATATCGTTATCAGATGTGACACAACGATTCTGAAGGTACACCTTTGCACGGTAATGTCAAGAATATTCGATTTTCGTTGTTGTGCATTTTTGTAAGGTTTATTCATGGTTTAATTGAAGAAAAAAAGCGGGGAATTTCGTTCTTGACCATGACCGGAACTTATTTTACATACAGGCCGTAGCTTTGATGGGTAAGGAGTATCCGATACGGTGGATGTCGTCGCGGCATTATGTGAATGGGGCAGAAACCACAGCGAGATCCTCTGGGGTGTATCTGTTGTTTCGTTGATTACGTTTATCGGGACAGTGGCGGCGGTTCCCCTGTTGGTTGCCCGCATTCCCGACGATTACTTCCTCCGTTCCGGAAAGGGTTTTCCCCGGAATCGGCCACATACCCCATCACGGCTGTTGTACTTCATAGTAAAGAACCTTGCCGGCATTGTGTTCATCATCGCCGGCTTCATCATGCTGATCATTCCCGGACAGGGGGTTCTGACCATCCTGATCGGCGTCATGCTGATGAATTTCCCGGGGAAACGGCGGATTGCTCTGCGGATCGCCAGGCAGCCGACGGTGTTGAGAGCCGTCAATTGGATGCGAGCGCGATCACGTCGCCCCCCCCTTGTCGTTCCTCAATCGGATGATGGTTGACGGGAGATATGACGGGCAGGACATCCGCCCCCGACGTATTACCGAAGAAGGAAAGAAGTTACAACAGACAGGCGGGTAATTGAACTGGACAGCGAGCGAATAAAAAATAACCATTTTCCTTGTCAGTCGGAGATTCCCCGCAACTTATTGCGGGGAGCTTCAATTGTACGGCAGTTATTCAGGATTGTTCTTCGGAAGACATGCATTTCCTTCTTCATTGTTTATGTGTGAGAATTCTGTTTCCATGTCTTGAAGTAAAAGGGTGATTTTTTCCTCCGGTTGATCGAACCGATCAACCAGGGCCTTTCCTCATTCGGTGAGACGCATTTGTCTTCCCTGGTGGTGTTCCGCCAGATGGCAGCCAAGGCGGCGTTCGGAAGCCTTTAACCTCCCCCAGGATGCCCGATAGGACATTGAAAGCTTCTTTGCCGCGGCATTCAGGCTGTGACACTCGTCGATGGCTTTGAGCAGTTTTCCCCTGCCGTGACCGAAAAGTACGTGATTATCTTTTCCGAGCCATACCTTGAATTTAAGTTCGATGAGGGTGCCTCCGTTCATTCCGGCCACATGACCTTCAATGAGTGAAAATATCATATCTTTTCACTCATGCAATGGTGTAACTATCTATCATGTTTTGCCTTAATGATTCAAGATTAACATGGCCAAAATCACGTTTTATATTCAATCACCGTTGCGAGAGGTGTTGTGACCGTTTCATATGACGTGAACGGC
>JAFGWZ010000102.1 GCA_016936905.1 Deltaproteobacteria bacterium
GATGGAGGTGAGGGGCGTCCGCAGTTCGTGGGCCGCCGTGGAGAGAAAATCCGTCTTCATCCGGTCCACCTCCCGTTCATAGGTCACATCCTGGATGATGGTGATAATACCGGTATGCCTTCCATTCTTGTCCTTGATGACCGAGGTGCGGGCCCGCATGATCCGTGGGTGATCGCTGTCCTTCCCCGGCAGTTCGAAGTCGAACTGGTACCCCGGCTCCCGCTTCTCCAGTGTCGTCCTGATCCTTTCCCGCAGGGTGTCATCCCGGATAGCGTAATCGATGGACCGGTTGATGACACTGCTGAAACGGACGCCGAGAAGGTCCTCGGCGGACCGGTTCATGAGAATGACATGGTTGTGGAGATCAGTGACGATCAGGCCGTCGGCGACGGACTTGAGGATACCGTCGATCCGGTCCCGCGCCTCCTGGGAATCAAAAAGCGCCCGGTTCAATTCCTCCGTCCGTTCCTCCACCATCCGTTCCAGGTTCTCCGAATACTCCTTGATCTTTCCCTCCGCCCGCCTGCGGTCGGTGACGTCCCTGGACACTCCATGAAGCCCTGTCAGGACCCCCCGGTCGTCTCGAAGCCCGCTCATGATGCTTTCGAGCCAGCGGGTGGAGCCGTCCTTGTGGTAGTATTCCAATTCAAGGCTGATTTTTCTTTGAGGGTCCGCCTGCCCCTGCTGCTCAAGCGCAAGTTCCTTTCCCATGCAGTCAATGGCGACGGACATCGACTCCGGGGTCAGTTGCTCGTTAATGTCCTGAGCCATCCGCTCCTCCGGGGTAAATCCGAGCATCGATTCAACCGACGGGCTGACATAGACCGTCTTCAGATTCATATCCGTGATCCACACCATGTCGGTCATCTTTTCAGCAAGAAGCCGGTATTGTTTTTCGCTCTCCGCCAGCACCTCCTCGGCCCGTTTCAGTTCGGTGACATCCTTATCTACACCGCGATAACCTTTGAGATTCCCTTCCTCGTCAAGTATGGGCACAGCATTGGTACGAAGATAGATTCTTTCGCCGTCCATTCCAATATTAATATTATCGAGATCCTTTATGGATTTCTTATTAGCCGCAATTTCAGAAAATATCGCTGCTACCCGTTTTGCTTCGTCCGGCGGCATGAAATCGAAAGGTGCCTTCCCGATAATATCTTCATCGGATCGCCCAAGAATTTCACGGCCCTTCTGCGAACTGTAGCTATAGACGCCATTTTCATCGACTTCCCACACCCAATCGGCCATTGTAAACAAGATGTCTCTCAGCCGTCCTTCGCTTTCTTTCAGATCCTCTTCAGCCCGCTTGCGGTCGGTGATGTCACGGGCAACAGAAATTATACCGGTTATCCTTCCGTCACGCACGATGGGAGAACCACTGACTTCACCAAATTTTCTCTCCCCGTCTTTGGCGATGAACTCGTATATCGTGGAGGAAATTGTCTCCCCGCTTAAAACCACGCTTATATCGTCTACGGCCTGCTCAAGAGATTCCGGCGTAAGGACAACTCCCAGGTCTGAAACAGGCTTGCCGATGAAATCCTCCGGCTTATACCCCAATAATCTCTCCACACCCGGAGACACGCCTGTAATAGTGAGATTGCTGTCAATCGTATAAATGGCATCCGTCACATTCTCGAAAATCACTCGGTAATGCTCTTCCAGTTCCCTGAGCTCTTCATTGACAGTCTCAAGATCATTCATCTTCTTTTCAAGTTTTCTAAAAAGGACTTCATTGTACTGCCTGAAGAATTCCATCTCTTCTCCGAGGGGCCTGACCGCCACCTGCTTTGCCTCGTAGTTTTCTTTCAGTACCTTCTGCAGAATAGCGATCAGCGCATCGGGCTCCTGGGGTTTGAGAACGAATCGATCCGCACCGAGGCTTAAGGCAAACTCCTCGTCCTTGGACTCAGTATAAGTGGCTGTGTAAAATACCAGGGGTATATGTTTCAGTGCATCGTCCGATTTCCACTCCCGGCACAGGGTGTAGCCGTCCATCAACGGCATCAGGATATCGGTGACAACAAGGTCCGGAGGGTCGAGGCGGGCCTTATCCAGGGCATCCTTTCCGTTTTCCGCCGAAGTCACCGAAAAACCATATCCCTTCAGCAGGGCTTCCAGCATGTACAGATTAGTGCTGTTATCGTCGACAATTAAGATTTTCTTCATTATTGTCCCTTCCTCCGCTGATCTCTCATCGTGAAATGTTGTTCAACTTGTGCCATAAAGATATCCGGATTAATCGGCTTTTCTATATATCCGTTACAGCCAGCCTCTATTGTCTTTTCTCTGTCGCCGGTCATTGCGTACGAGGTCACCGCAACGATGGGGGTGTCTGCAAGGTCCGGATTCCGCCGCAAGTTTCGGGCGACAGTGTAACCGTCCATCAGGGGCAACTGAATATCCAGAAGAATCATGTCCGGCCTGAGCGAAGCCGCCATCTCGATGCCCGATTCACCGTCCATTACGGCGAAGACTTCGTAATCGTTCTTTTCAAGGATGAACCTGACAAGATACAGGTTCTGCTCGTTATCTTCGATGACCAGAATTTTCCCCTTCATACGAAATTCCTTTCTTCAGTACGTCAGAAGATATTTTCTGCGTTTTTATCTCAGCAAATATCTTAGTTGCCTTACTTGTCCCGTTTATCATGTTCAGGCAGGGAAAAGCCGAAGGTGCTTCCGGAACCCCACACGCTTGTCACCCATATGTTACCTCCCATGAATTCCACCAGCTTCTTACAGATGGAAAGCCCAAGGCCCGTGCCTTCATATTTACGGGTCATTCCCGAATCGATCTGTCTGAAGGCCTGAAAGATCGTCCCCATGTCTTCATTCTTGATACCGATACCCGTATCTATAACCCGTACCGTTACATTCCCCCCTTCCGGTTCGCATTCTATCGTCACCGAGCCTTCTTCCGTAAACTTTATGGCATTGCTTATAAGATTCAGTAGAACCTGCTCTACCCTCCGGCGGTCACCCGTCATGGTTTCAATGCCGGGAGAGATTGCACAGGTAAGTTCAAGCCCCTTTTTTTCCGCAAGGGGACGGGCGCTTTCTACGGTTTTTTCTATGGTCTGGCGCAGGTCATAGGGCTCGGACAGGACCTGCAACTGTCCCGCTTCAATCTTGGATATGTCGAGGACGTCATTGATAAGCGAAAGCAGGTGATGTGCACTGTTCCGCACCATGTTGAGCTGTTTTTTCTGCTCATCATTCAGCGGTCCCACGATTCCCTGGAGAATGATGCCGGTGAAACCTATGATCGAGTTAAGCGGGGTGCGCAGTTCGTGTGACATGGTTGCCAGAAACGCCGATTTCAATCTGTCGGATTCCTCCGCCCTTTCCTTGGCAATCTCGAGCTCCGCCGTCCGTTCCTTGACCAGGATTTCAAGATGTTCCCGATATACCGCCAACTCTTTTTCCGCCTGTTTACGTTCCGTAATGTCTTCGATCGTTCCCTCATAATAGAGAATCTTTCCGTCCTCATCGCGGATGGTCTTTCCATGGATGGATATCCAGAGTCGCGACCCGTCCCGGCGCTTGTATTCCACATCGAATCCCCTGACGACGCCCTTCTCTTCAAAGAGCTTCTTGAGCCGTTCTCGATCTTCCGGGTGGACGTAAAACTCGCGCTGGATATCCGTGACGCTGGACATCAGCTCCTCCGGCGTCTCGAAGCCGAACATCTGGGCGAGGGTAGGATTGACGCTCAGGTACACTCCTTTCGGAGTGCTCTGATAGATCCCCATGACGGCGTTGTTAAAGATGTCACGGTATTGTTTTTCCGAACGCCGCAGGTCCGCCTCGGCGCGGCTGAGGGTATCCATCATCTGGTTATACGAATCGGCCAGTACTCCGATTTCATCGTGAGAGTCTATATTGACACGACGCTCAAGATTCGACGTACGGGCAATGTAATCTGTCTCATCGGTAAACTGCTTCAACGGTCTCACAACATAGATCTTGAGTCCGATCAAGGTGATGATACTCAACAGTATGAGACCGATCGACAGTCCTGAAATCGTTATGACGATCTGGCTCATGATCTGCTTTTCAATGTTTTTTAAAGGGATGAGAATGGCGATCTTCCAGTTCTGTTCAGTCGAGTTGATGAACAGAACATAGTTTTTCTCACTTTGAATTGTTACGGGGGTAAACCCCTGCGTGGATTCCGAAAATATCTCTGCAAGGTCCGGCGAATACTCCCGTACGTTCTTAAAAAGCATGTCCTTGCTTAGGCCGGTCAGAATCGCCCCGTTCCCGTCCACAAGGATTATCCTCCCCGGAGGATTAGTCTCATAATGGTCAATGTAATCAGTTAAGTTCACCAATGTAACATCAACACCCACGACGCCGTAAACAACGCCGTTTCCATCGACAAGCGCCTTTACAACTCCGATGTTGACATCAGGAGTCGTGATCGAAGGGTACGGGCTGGTCTTCATCACTTTCCCGGGATTGTTTTCAGCCAGTATATACCAGGGTCGTTTTCTCGGGTCATAGCGGGTGGGCCGCGCCCGCTTATGGGATCGCACGAACGCGCCGTTTTCCCTTCCCATGTACACCGAATTGACATAGGGGTGCGTAACCCGATAACCATTGAGGATATCGACTATTTTCTGCTCACGTTTTCCGATGTGGTACTCAAAGGTATTTTCGTCGGCATTGAGAAAGGTGGTAAAATTGCGGTCGTCACGGGTACTAACCGCTTCATTCGCCACCAGGGCGTTGATGTCGCTTTCAACCTCGGCGAAAAATGCATTCAGCGCAAAGTCGACATGCTGAAGTTCGTTTGATATGTCCGCCTGGATCAATCGCAGGTTTCGGTTCCAGAGGTTCGAATAAAGGATACCTCCCACAGCGATCAGGATGACTATCGTGGTAACTGCAAAAAGGACCAACAGCTTTGTCTGAAGTTTCATTGTTCACGTCTCCAGTGAATCTTTGTTCCCCTGCTTATCGATGATTTTTTTATTCGCCACTCGATACATGGTTCTCTTTTTCCCCATCTTTTATCTGTTGATTCCCTCTTTACCTTATCCATTTTACGGTCTTCGATTCCGATATCCGGTTTCCTGTTTCCGTTTTTTGAATTACCATTTCCCAATTCCTATTTCCCATTTCCTAATTCCCACTTGCCGTCTCCCGTTATCCGGTTTCCGATATCCGTATTTCGAATACACCAATTCCCAATTGCCATTTCCCGTTATCCGTTTTCCGGTATCCGTTTTTCGGTTTGCGATTTTCGATTTACCATTTCCCATTTTCTAATTCCCAATTGCCGAATTACGTTATCCGTTATTCGATTTCAGGGGTATCGTGAACCTCACCGTCGTTCCCTTCCCGATCTCACTCTCTACCCATACCGTCCCCCCGTGGGCCTCCACGATATGCTTCACGATGCTCATCCCGAGGCCGGTGCCGGGAACAGCCGTATTAGAACTGTCGACCCGATAAAATTTATCGAATATCTTCTCCGCCTGCTCCGGCGTCATGCCGATGCCTTTGTCTTCAACAGACACCTGGTAGTGATCCCCTGATATTTCTCCCACTATCTTAATCACTCCTCCGCCGGGGGAATACTTCACGGCATTGCTGAATATGTTTCCCAGTACCTGTTCCATCTTCTCGGGATCGATCAGCAACTCCACCGGCTCCGCGGGAAAGTCCAGGGCAAATCTGTGAACCGCCGATACCGACTCGAAATAGGAAGCGGCGTCCTTCACGATCTTCTTCATGTCTGAGGAAACCTTGACCATCGCAACCCCTCTGCCCGACTCGATCCGGGAGATGTCGAGAAGGTCGCTGATGATGGCCGCCAGGTTCCTCGACTGCCGGTTGATGTGGGAAAGAAACCGGGTATGTTCAATCTCCGTAATGTCATCCCGACTCATGAGGAGCTCGGAAAAACCCTCGATGGAGGTGAGGGGCGTCCGCAGTTCGTGGGCCGCCGTGGAGAGAAAATCCGTCTTCATCCGGTCCACCTCCCGTTCATAGGTCAC
>JAFGWZ010000103.1 GCA_016936905.1 Deltaproteobacteria bacterium
ATCAGGGCGCTCCTCGGGCTCAGGATTCCCTTCGGCAGGTGGGCCATGTCGACATAGGCAATCAGTTCGTTGAGAACCGTCTTTGTTCCCAGGAGGGTCCCCGCCGCCAGTGACTCGCTCCAGGGAATACCCATCAGCCAGACAAGGGGGGCCATGACATATCCCAGCATCCTCTGCAATGTCACGGGCTCTCCCGCCATTTCGGGGAGTAACCCCAGTATGATGTTAACAAGATACACAAGGGCCACGAGGACGATAAGCATCGCCACAATATTGAGGAGGAGTTCGATCCCCCGGATGGTTCCCTTTGTGATGGCATCCATCGAGCTCACATAGGTTTCCGGCGCCGTCAGGTCGCCCGACGTGAGGTCTCCCGTTTCCGGCACCATGATTTTCGCGACCGTAACTGACGCGGGAACACTGATGATGGAAGCCGTCAATATATGGCCCATTACGTCCGGTACCGTTTTGCTCAGTATGCTCGCGTAGAGCACCATAACGGTGCCGGCGATGGTGGCCATACCGCATGTCATGACGGTAAAGATTTCACTGCGAGTCATATCCCTCAGGTACGGCCGTATCAGGAGCGGAGATTCGACCATTCCGACAAAAATGTTTGCCGACACCCCCAATCCTTCAGCTCCCCCCACTTTCATGGTTCTCTGCAGGGCCCAGGATAACCCCCTGACGACAAGCGGAAGGACCTTCCAGTAAAACAAGAGGGCGGACAGGGAACTTATCACCAGTACCAGCGGAAGGGCCTGGAAGGCCAGGACAAAACTCGATCCTGGGAATTTTTCGGCGAAGGGCAGGACACCACCTCCGAGATACCCGAAAACAAACGACGTCCCCGCCTTTGTCGCTTCTTCGATGCAGAGAACCAGCCGGTTGAGAAATATAAAGACGGCTCTGAAGGCGGGGATCTTCAGCAGGACAACCCCGACGGCCAGTTGAACCAGTATGCCGATTACGACGGCCTTCACCCGGACCGCTTTGCGGTCTTCGCTCATCATCCAAGCGATCATTGCGAAGACGAATAATCCGGCGATACCTTGACCGATCATGAACCGAGCCCCCTCCCCCGAGAGGCTGTTGAAAAGCACCCATCTGCCCCGACCTGTCGGGGTCCCCCCGACTATTGGCCGCTGCAACGTCCTGTGGGTAGCTTCCTTCGTGAAATGTCTTTACCGCACAATCATGTCTGAAGATGGTCAAAATTCATACCGAATGATTTTGATACACGGAACGCCCTGCGACCCGCCGGATGTTTCGTACGTCAACCGGGGGAAACCGAACTGCCACCCCGTGTCATCGGCATAGTTGACGATTGCCCGATCTCCCCATATATACTGAGTAAAATCAGCCCCGCCGCCGGCAGTGATATACAGCATGAAATAAATGCCGCCGGCGATTCCACCGGCGGCAAATGTCACAGTAACGCTGGTTTCCACCGCCATCGCCGACGACGGCGTGAACACCGTGAGGAATACAGCCATCACCGACAACAGAGCAATTCGCCGCTTCATTTTATCCATCCTGTACATCCAATACCGGGACAACGTTGAAAACCGGAAAAGGAATACCGGAAACCGAAAAACGGAAAACGTATCTGGAAAATTGGAAAATAGAAAATGGGAAACGGGAGTTCGGATAATGGAAAACGGGAAATGGGAATTCGAAAATCGTAAACCGGATAACGGATAACGTGAAGCCTTAAACGTGACGGTTTATTTCCCTTTCCTTCTGCCCTCTGATCTCTGTCCTCTGTCTTCCGGCCTCTCTTCCCCGCCGTCTTCACCCCTCTATCTCGATCCAGACGCCGTTCCATTCAGGAGCAGGAGGATTCTTCAGAAAATACTGACACCGGTCGAGAAAAACACGGCATGGTGGATCGGTGTCCGCCGCCTCTGCAAAGACACTGAGGGCCTTTAAGAACTTTCCTTCCCGGTACAGCTTCAGGCCCCGTCCGAAGTTCTGCTCCGCAGACGTGAGTTCATACCCCTTCTCACCAAGAACCTCAAACACCTGAACGGGCTTTTTCTTCCCTTTGAACAGGACATGATCAATCGGGCGGGTGACGAATGCGCCTCCTAGTTCCCGATTGGTCGACTCACTGATCAGGATCGACGTGCCGTATTGCTTGTTGATTTTCTCGAGGTACTGGGAGATGTTCACATCATCGCCTATGACGGTGTAATCCATTCGCTTTTCCGAACCGATATTTCCCGACACCACCCCGCCTGTAGAGATCCCGACGCCGATGTTGATCGGCCATTTTCCCGCTGTCTCCCTCCGGCGGTTCATCTCATGTATCCGTTCATGCATCTCCAGCGCCGTCCGCACCGCCCGGACAGCGTCATCGTCATGACTGTATGGAACGCCGAACACCGCCATGATCGAGTCGCCGATGTATTTGTCGAGCACCCCCCGGTGTTTGAAGAGTATATCCACGAGCATGCTGAAACACTCGTTGAGGAGGGTGACCGTCTCCTCGGCGGTGAGCCTCTCCGCCAGGCTGGTGAATCCCCGTATGTCGGTGAAAAGAATTGTCGCTGTGCCGCGGGTGCCCCCGAGGACCTGCCGGTCCGGATCTTCCAGGATCTTATCCATGATATCCCGTGACATGTATCGGGTCAGCGTGGTCCTCAATCGTTTCTCCCGGGTAACGTCCTCAAAGACGAGAACGAGGCCCTGGTACTCATCGTTAATTCCGACGAGCGGCACAAAATTGAGGTTTACCGAGAACCTCCGATCATCGGGAAGGGTCATGGGAACATCATCGTCAACGACACTCCGGTGCGTGGTATACACATACTCGATATGATCGATGATCCGCCTGTTGCCGTCACCGATGATGCCCCGGATACCCCGCTTCTGAATATCTTCGGGGGCTCGCTTGAAGAGAGAGAGGGCCGCCCGGTTTGCGGTCACCACCTTCCAGTCATTATTCAGAGTGATGATACTGTTGGAGATGCTTTCCTGGACATTTTCCAGATAGTTTCTCATCGTGACGGCCTGCTCGAAGAGCTGGGCGTTTTCAAGCGCGACCACGAGCTGCGACGACAGAGCCCTCAACAGGTCCTCATCCTCCCCGTCGAAGGCCCCGTTTCTCTTATTGATGACCTCCGTGACCCCCACGATACGCCCTTCTCTGTTGATGAGGGGCATACAGAGGATCGTCTTCGTCCGAAACCCCGTTTCATCATCGATTTTCGAATGAAAGCGTGGGTCTTCATATGCATCGACAATGTTCAGGACCTCGCCGGTGGTCGCAACATGCCCGGCTATCCCCTCGGTAACCGGGAAGCGGATCTCTGCCACATCCATTCCCTGGGCCACCCTGGACCAGAGTTCACCTCTCTCTTTATCAATAAGAAAGAGAGATGTCCGTTCGGCGTGAAGGATGAGGGAAATCTTCGCGACGATCTGCATGATCAATGTTTCGAGATTCAGAATCCGCGACACCGACGTGACCACATCGAGAAGCACCGCCATCTTTTCATAGCTCGTCATGATCTTCTGAGACATGAAGAAATTTTCCAGGGAAATGGCGATCTGGTTGGAAAATACGCGGAAAAAGGCCTCATCCTTCTCACGGAAGACGCCTTCATGCTTGTTTATGACCTGGATGACCCCGATCAGCTCACCCTCCATGTTCACCACCGGCCCGCAGAGGATCGACCGGGTTCGGTAGCCGGTTCTCCGGTCAACGGCGGAATTGAACCGGTCATCCTCATAGGCGTCCTCGATGTTCACCGTTTCCCGGTGGCGGGCAACCCACCCCGCGACACCCGCGTCGATGGGAAACCTGATTTCCC
>JAFGWZ010000104.1 GCA_016936905.1 Deltaproteobacteria bacterium
ACAATCATTACGGACCGGGGAGTCCGCCCCGAAGGCACCGTCTCGTTCATACACTACCTCTTATTCGATGATCCCGTGATACCGGGCCAGTTTCTTTATTCTTTCCGCCAGCCAGGTCTTGAAACCGGGCGGCGGATACTCGTACGGACCTACCCGGTCTTCGAGTCTCATGGCGACGAGCTTTTCCGGCGCGTCAAATCTCCTGTCCTTGTCATAGTTGACGATAATGGATTTAGGATCGGTGGGACATTGACCTTCACAGGCACCGCACCCGGTGCACTTTGCTTCTATCACGACGGGATTTTTTCTGTCTTCAAGTTCGATCGCTTCGTACTTACAGGCCCGGTAACAATTCTTACAGCGCCGCTTGTCTGTCCAGGCAAGACAGGTATCACGATTGATGACGGCATTTCCGATATCGATCTCGTCCTTGGGAATCCTGGCGATCGCTCCCGTCGGGCATGTCCTGATGCACTCCAGGCAGAAGATACATTTTTTCCAGTCCAGGACGGGAGTGCCGATATTGACGATCCCGTCGAAGATACCGGCCGGTTTGAGGGCATCCGCCGGGCAGACATCGATACAACGGTAGCATCTCGTGCAGAACTTGAGAAACTCGTTTTCAATGAGTGATCCCGGCGGCCTGGGCAGCGCCTTCGCGCCGGTGACTTTTAATAATGTAAAAACCGAACCGGCAACGGCACCGCTGATAATAATATGGAGGGCATCTCTCCTGGTGAATTTCATCGATTACCTGACCTTATAAAATCTCTTCATTGCGAACTGCCGTGACTCTGGTCATACTCAGTATATTGTAAGAAGATTCTGTAATGACAAATAAAATTGCTCTCTTAGTAAGCTAAAAAAATCGGGGCAGGAGAATAGGTATCCCCCTGCCCCAAAGGTTTACAGTGTTTACATTTTTTTCTTCGCCGCCCGGACATCGTCGATGAGGTAATCGAGGCCATAGGCCTTCAGCGTCTTGTCCGTCGGTATGCCGTTGTCATCCCAGCCGAAGTAATTATAGAAATTGTCCTGCATCTTCTTTGTGTCTTCAGCGGTGAAGATCGCTCCTTTCTTCGGTCCCTCGGGCAGTGCCTCCGTGGTAAAGCGCTTGGGCAGGACGTCGTCTTTCCTGCTGATGCCCTCCCGAACGTTGAAACACCGCTCCATGGTAATGATACGCTTCCCGGTGGTCCAGTACTCATCATCGGTCATGTTCCACCCGCAGAGAGGATTCAGCATGGCGGTAAAGATACCCGGGGTTTCCTTGCCCCAGGGATAACCGCCGACAAAGGAACACATAACAAGGGAATTGATCATCGCCCATCGTGCCTGCGTTGCGGGACTGGTTCCTTCATGATGGTCTCCACCGCACTGGCCCATGGCGTAACTGTAGGCCCTTCCCTTGTCGCCCCGAGGATCGTGAGCTGCAATTTCCTTTCCTCTCACCTGTACGGCATAGTCGGCCGAACCCTTGCCGATTTCCTCGGACATCTTTTTGACACCCTTGGCCATCAATCTGCCGCCTTTCCCATCCTGGAGGGCGATCTTGCGGATCCCTTCCATGTAGGCATCGACGTCACCCCACTTGAAAGACAGGCCGCCCAGATCGGCGGGCTTCAGGGCTCCCTTCTCGAAACACTCCGTAGCGAACCCGAGGACACCGCCCGTCGAGATTGCATCGAGCCCATAGGCGTCGCAAGCCTCGATCAGGGCCATCATACCGTCGAAATCGCTTACGCCGAGATTACTTCCCAGGAGTCCTCCCGTCTCGTACTCAGGGCCTTCCGCGATGAGGCCTTTGTACTTGCCCTCACGGATGACACCATACTTCATGCAGTGGACGGGGCAGTGGTTACATGCCACATGGCGCTTCCAGAACCGGCGGTTCGCCTCTTCGGCCCCGATATACTCGATGTCGGGATACCAGGTAGTCTGGAAGTTTTTCGTGATCAGAGAACCGCTGACCCAGTGTTTCAATTCGAGAAGACCGGCGGTTCCCCACCGCTTGATCCCCTGCCACGCCTCTTTTTCAACAGCCAGTGTCTTGGCATCCGAGGCTGCCTTGTAAAACGTTTTATTATCCACCACCGGAACGGCCTTCGTTCCTCTGATGGCAATGCCCTTTAACTTCTTGTTCCCCATGAGGGCGCCAGTGCTGGTCCTCGCTGCGGCCCTGAACCGCTCTATAATGACACAGGAGAAAGGAACACCGTTTTCTCCCGCCGGACCGATCACGGCCGTTCTCGCATAGGAATCCTTCGCCTCCCTGCGCATCATCTCGTCCGCTTCGTCGGTCATTGTACCCCACATCTTGCCCGCATCCCTGAACTCGACCTTGTCGTCCTTGATGTTCAGCCAGACCGGTTTCTTCGACCGTCCCGTGATGTAAATGCCGTCCCATCCGGCCCACTTGATCTCATTTCCCAGGTTCGCGCCGACTTCGGCGTGACTGGTGAGACCTGTGTAGGGACTCATGTTTACAAAACTCGTCCGGGTGGACACGCAGTAGGTGCCATTGAGGGGCCCGACGCCGATGAAAACAAAACTTTTTTCCGCCAGCGGATCATGGCCCGCTTTATATTCCGTTGTCAGGTAATAATCACCCAGACCGGCACCGCCGATGTACTTCCGGCATATCTCGTCGGAAAGCTCACGAACCTTATATTTTTGTTTCGACAGATCAATCTCCAGGACCCTTCCGAAATATCCTCCTCGTGGTGCTGCCATGGTACTCACCTCCTTTCCCCATTTTTATTGGGATAGAATAAGAGCCCAAGCAGATCCTCTCCCGCTTCCTCGGGAGTGACATTCCGGTATGCCTGGTTGACTCCGAACCCAAGTTTATCCGCCACAAGACACGGACCCTGCGGTTTTCCCGACTGGGCGAGACACGCCTTGACACATTCGGGATCCCCGTCGCACATCGTACAGAAGAGCGGCTGGCCCGTATCGGGATTAAGCCTGAGGAATTGTGCAGGACAGGCCTCAACGCACTTCTGACACTTGGCGCCAAGACAGGTCTTTTCGTTCAGGATAATACCATTGGACACAGGATCCTTGTGTATCGCCTTCGGATTGACGGGACATGCTTCGATGCACGGCGCGTCGTCGCAGTGCCAGCAAATGACCGGCACATCGATCACGTTTTTATATTTCAGCACATGAACTCTTGCGACAGACGGCCGGACAACACCGGTATGAAAGACGGAACAGGCATATTCACAGGCACGACAGCCCGTGCAGTTCTGCCGCTCGGCAAACAGATACCGCATCACGTCTTTCTTCTGGGGCTCCGCAGCCTCAACAGCCGCCGGCTTTACGGTGCCGACTGCTGCAAGAGCGACAGCTCCTCCCGCCGCGGCAGCAGCTCCCTTTAAAAATCCTCGGCGGGTCGTTTCTTTCTCTAAAACACCAGGGATTTTCTTTTTATCATTCTCCATTGTGTATCCTCCATCTCTGATTAAGAAAATTACATGCGCGGAGACAGGCATTACGTTTTACCCGATCACACCTTTGGACCAGGGCCATGTTCTCCTCTGTAATCATCTTCCTCCCTACGAAATGTGTAATTCGTACTCAACAGGATCATCAATAAACGGAAATGTAATCGTAATCTATCGGGGAATGTCTGAGTTAAGCCGTCATAATGCCTGACCGGACGGTCAGGCATCGGTCGATACGGGAAATTTCAGTATGATGACCTCCGGGCACCGCAACATCTCGTACTGAGAATGATAAACGCCTGTACTCCTGTTGTATAACGGGCACAGCGGTTTACATCCCCCGGGATCGCGGATTAAACGGACCCGACGGATAGTACTATCAGGGGAGGTACAGGGGTGACAATCATCTCGAATTACTTTTGGAATAACCATTGTATCAGTCCTTCGGGGAACAGCTACAATCAGTTATCAGATGATTCACACTCCTTTCCAAAGATGGGAGGCTTCCCCGTTTCCAGGAAAACCCAATGGTCTTATGCCCTGGGTCGTTCCTTTAGGCATACAGACTCGAAGATGTGAAACGACACGCCACAATATGTGAGAAATAACGAAAGCTTTGCATATTGTCATTTTATGTCATTCCGAGGAGCTATGGCGACGAGGAATCTTAATAGTATCAATATATTCAAGATTTCTCCCTTCGGTCGAAATGACATATGCCGACATTGTCCAAAACTTTCATAACATAGATGAATCAAAAGTACATCCAGTCACT
>JAFGWZ010000013.1 GCA_016936905.1 Deltaproteobacteria bacterium
AAATCGAAAAGATCTACGAGGCGGCGGATTTCCTGGGGAAGAAGTACGGTAAGCACACCCTCCACCTCGGAGCGTCCCACCCCCTCGACCAGTTCGGCACGGGCCGCCGGGGCGAACCGACGGCACGGGCACAGACCCGCTTCTCCGGTGAAACCCGGCGGAGGCACCTGGGACTGCCGATCCTCCACGTGAAGGTGTAGCGTACAGCAGGTTTCATGTTTCACGTTTTCCGTTATCCGTTTTCTCGTTTTACGTTTTCCGAATTCCCATTTCCTATTTACTATTTCCCATTTCCTATTTCCCCGTTGCCGTCACCCGCCCGGCAAGAAAAAAGCGATAGAATCGCGATAAAATCCCCCATTATCCTTGACAGATGACGATCTTTCTTCTATAAGGTGACTCTTTGTGGAGCATGTATGTACCAACTAGAAGTTCCCGCTTAAACGAACGGATGACAGCGGGCATCTGGTACTATCCAACCTCAGGGCAGAAATACAACGGGAGGTGATTGTGCCATGAAGCCAGTCGGGATGCAGATCGTCGCAGAATTTCACAACTGCTCCATAGATCTTCTGAATGATCTCCATGCAATCGAAACGATTCTCACCGATGGAATCAGCAAATGCGGTTTTTCGCTGGTGGGAATCAACAGCCATCGGTATGATCCGATAGGCATCACCTCGATCGCTGTTATCAGCGAATCCCACGTCGCCATCCATACGTATCCCGAGGCACATCACGCGTCAATCGACATATTTACCTGTTCACCGGATAAAGAAGCGACGAATAACCTTCTTGAATACTTCAAGAAGAAGCTCAATCCCACGACAACGAGAACGGCGGAGATCATCCGGGGTAACCCTATCGAGGTAACGGAGACAAACTGGATTACCGATGTATCCGACACGATCGGATTCGACATCCGTTACCATTTCAAAATGAAACTGCTCAGCATCATGTCGGAGTATCAGCAGATCGACATCATCGACAATGAGATCTTCGGGAAGATGCTGTTCCTGAACAGCGACCTTCAGATAGCCGAATACGATGCGCACCTCTACAATGAAAGTCTCACCGACCCCCTTGCCGGCGCGTCAATCCCAATGAAGCGGATCGCCATCCTCGGCGGTGGTGACGGTGGCGTACTGAACGAAATTCTGAAACGGAACCCCGACTCGGTGGTGCTGATCGATATCGACAAGGCCGTCATCGAGTCTTCAAAAGAATACCTGCGGTGCATCTGTCACGATGCCTTCGAAGATCCACGGGTGGAAATCGTCCATGATGACGTAAACAATTTTCTGGATACCGATCGCCGGTTTGACGGGATCATTTACGATTTGACGATGCATCCGGAGACATTTATCAGCATGGACCGGGAAACATACCTTGAAGCCCTCTTCGCAAAGATCGTATCTTCCCTCAACCCCGGGGGAATGGTTACCTGCCAGTGCTGTTCCGAGTATGACCGCGACACCTATGAGATGTCGAAGAGGATCCTCCATAAATTTTTCGGGTGGGTCGACTTCCGTACCACGAATATCCCCTCGTTCTGCACACCATGGGTGTTCGCAACGGCACAGAAATAAGATGGCCGGCAGGGAGCGCACGTCAGAGAATCATCATTCGCTGCCCAACAAAAAAAGGCCGAAGAGCGCCCGCAGCGCCCTCCAGCCTTTCTCAGAGTGTCCGTTATTGATAATCGTACCTCAGTCGCTGTAGGAAATCTTGATGTCTCCTAATTCGACCATGGCAATATGCTCGATCTCACCGTAGAAATCGATGACCGGCTTGATGTCGCCACGGATTCTGCCCTTTGCCTTGAGCTCATATTCATGAAGCGGGGCGTACGTCTCAACGCCTTTGCCTTCCGGATTTACCTTCTCTTCGGGAGCGTAACCGCCCTCCATGCCGAGCCCCTCCGGCAGGTTTCCGAACTTTGCCTTCAATATTTCTCCCAGTTCCTTCTTGAACGCCTTGTATGAAAAGTCGAACGATGCATCGCCAATCTCCCGGACTGAAACGATCTTTACCTTCAATTCATCTTTCCGCCTGCTTATCGCTTCTTTCAAAAGATCATGGAGCCCCTTGCCGACGATCATATGAACCTGCTGCCCTTTCACACGAACCAGGCGCATAAGCTGGCCGAATTTACTCTCATTCTCTACATGGTGCTCCTCGCCGAATATGGCTTCTCCCTTGATCCCGCTTCCTTCAAGATACCCGAGGACAAAGCCTTTGACGAGATCCAGCGTTCCTTCGACAATAACTTCATAATATCCTTTTGTCATATCTTACCTCTCACGAATCACGTTATCCTGACATGCTTCTTCTGCCGCCATGAGATTGAGGGGCGTCGCCGTCCTCTCTCAGACGCCGTTTTCCGGAATTCTATCATCAGAAGAATATAAACGTCACGATAATAAATATGGGTATCAAAATCGGAATCGAAAATTTAAACATATACCCGAAGAAACTGGGCATATTCACTCCCGCTTCCTCGGCGATGGATTTTACCATAAAGTTGGGAGCGTTTCCGATGTACGTATTGGCGCCCATGAATACGGAACCCGCGGAAATCGCCGTCAGGTAGCTGATAAATGCGGGATTCGCCGTCGCCGTACCCGCGGCGAGCGCCGCCGGGACACCTGCTTCCGCCAGCCCCAGTTTTCCCAGCGCCAGGTTGAAGAACGTGAGATACGTCGGCGCGTTGTCAAGGAACGACGACAACCCCCCGGACACCCAGAAATAGTGGTACGGCTCCCTCACGACCTCTATCAGGCCTGCCATGGCGCCGTGCATTCCCGCCTTGAGAATCGCCAGGCATGGTATGATCGCCATGAAGATACCTGCGAAGAGTTTCGCCACCTCAATGATGGGAAACCAGCTGAATTCATTCTCTTCCCGTAGATCCTTCGGTGTCAGAAAGAGCGACAGGCCTCCCATAACGATGATGCCGAAATCACGCAGGGTGTTCTGAAAATCGAGATGAACGCCAAAGA
The DNA here is from genome assembly GCA_016936905.1 of Deltaproteobacteria bacterium. Lineage (GTDB taxonomy): Bacteria > Desulfobacterota > Syntrophia > Syntrophales > UBA6807 > DSDU01. The sequence continues at coordinate 3,003 of JAFGWZ010000013.1, forward strand.
CGGAATAGCTTCCCGGTTTCCAGTATCCGCTCATTAATACCAGGCCAACGATACCGCCCAGGAAAAGGAAATTAATGATACCCTGGATTCGTATGGGCTCCTTCTCCAATGGCCCGACTTTTTTGAGATGCTCCTTTTCCTTTCGGTAAAAGAAGGTGTCTACAATGAAAAAAAGTGCCAGCAGGATCGCTGCCGTCAGAAGCATATGAGGCAAAATTCCCGTTGTAACCCAGAAGAAGGGTACGTTATGGAGGAAGCCGAGGAACAGCGGGGGGTCTCCCAGGGGTGTCAGCGATCCGCCGATGTTGGCCACCAGGAATATAAAGAAACAGATAACATGCACCTTTTTGACCCTGTTTTTGTTGGCCCGAAGCACCGGCCTGATCATCACCATGGCTGCTCCCGTTGTTCCCACCCACGACGCCAGGATCGTTCCGATGAGCAGCATGATGGTGTTCACCATGGGGGTGCCTTTTATTGATCCTCTCACGACGATTCCCCCGGCGACGGTAAAGAGGCCCCAGAGGAGGATGATGAACGGTATATAGTCGATCAGATAGATATGAAGAATTTGATAGATCGCTTCACCATGGTATACGAACACAAAGGGCACCGCAAACAGGAGTGCCCAGAACGCCGATACCTTGCCGAAATGATTGTGCCAGAAATGCGGCACGAGAAGGGGACATAACGCTATTGACAGCAGTATTCCCACAAAGGGAATGACCGTCCACACCGGCAGAAGCCTGCCGATGTCGATACCGTGATGGGCTCCTGCCGCAGCAGCATCCGCCGAGCAGATTGCTAAATCGGGAAGCAGCAGTAGAAGGCCCCAGACCGCACCTATGAAAATACTCACCATGAGTCCTTTCGATCGCACCATGACTACATACTCCTACGTTTTCTACACCTCTAAAAAAGAAGCCAGGAAAGCTGAACCTCCCTGGCTTGAATCCCGTGATTTTTTCAAATCAGAGTTTTTCGTTCCTGAGGATAATCTGCTATGCCTTGTCTGCAGCTTTCAGTTTTGCCTCAGCCATTCTCAATTTTTCAAGGACTTCGGAATATCCCGCGTCTTCTCTCGTCATCCGTGAAAGATCCGCCTCCGCTTCCGATAATTCCCGTCGCGCGGCATCCTTGTCGATGTTGCTTGCCTTCACCACCTTCTCGAGAAGGAGCGTCACCTTTTTTGCCGTAACTTCGGCATATCCCTTACCCACCGCATAGTAGGTCTTTCGATTACCCTTCGTAATATTAAGTTCGCCTGCATTAACGGTACTTAGAATCGGCGCGTGCCCGATCAGCACTCCAAATTCTCCATCGCCACCGGGTATCGTAACCATCTCCACCGTATCGCTGAATACCATTTCTTCCGGCGTAACAATCTCTACCAACAATTCTTCAGCCATCGAATAATCCTCCGGATTTGTTATTCTGCGAGTTTCCTGGCCTTTTCTACCGCTTCTTCGATTCCGCCGACCATGTAGAAGGCCTGCTCAGGAAGATCGTCATGCTTTCCTTCGAGGATTTCCTTGAATCCACGTACCGTATCGGGAACGGACACGAATTTTCCTTCGGTGCCGGTAAACTGGGCGGCAACGAAGAAGGGCTGTGAGAGGAATCTCTGGATCTTTCGTGCCCTGTTGACCGTTACTTTATCCTCCTCGGAAAGCTCGTCCATACCGAGGATCGCGATGATATCCTGGAGATCTTTGTATTTCTGAAGTATCATCTGCACTTCCCGGGCTACATAGTAGTGCTCTTCTCCCAGGACGTTCGGATCGAGGATTCTCGACGTCGAGTCAAGAGGATCCACGGCGGGATAGATTCCCAGCTCCGCGATCGGTCGCGAGAGAACGACGGTACCGTCAAGATGGGAGAATGTTGTCGCCGGCGCCGGGTCGGTCAAGTCGTCCGCGGGAACATACACGCACTGAACGGCGGTAATCGATCCCTTGCTGGTCGAGGTAATTCGTTCCTGAAGCTCTCCGAGGTCTGTTGCCAGTGTGGGCTGATATCCAACCGCCGAGGGCATTCTGCCGAGGAGGGCCGAAACTTCCGAACCTGCCTGGGTGAACCGGAAGATGTTGTCAACGAAGAGGAGCACGTCCTGCCCTTCTTCATCCCTGAAGTATTCCGCCGCTGCCAGCGCCGTCAGCGCGACTCGCGCCCGGGCTCCCGGAGGTTCGGTCATCTGCCCGTAAATAAGGGCCGCCTGTCCGATAACGCCCGACTCCTTCATTTCCAGGTACAGGTCGTTACCTTCTCTCGTTCGCTCGCCGACTCCGGCAAAGACGGAGATACCACCATGATGCATGGCGATATTGTGAATCATTTCCATCATGACGACGGTCTTGCCGACTCCAGCGCCGCCGAACATGCCCATCTTGCCTCCACGGGGGAACGGAACGAGCAGATCGATAACCTTGACGCCGGTCTCAAGAACGTGCACCGACGTATCCTGCTCGGTAAATGCAGGGGCTTCTCTATGAATCGGAGCGGTGTGCTTCACATCGATCGGTCCCAGGCCGTCCACGGGCCTTCCCACGACGTTGAGGATCCTTCCGAGGCACTCTTTTCCCACCGGCACGGTGACCGGAGCGCCTGTATCTTTCGCCTTCATGCCCCTGACGAGACCGTCGGTTATATCCATAGCGATGCACCTGACAACATTGTCGCCGAGATGCTGCGCGACTTCAATTACCAGATTATCTTCCTGATCATTGATCGCCGGGTTGCTCACCAGAACCGAGTTCATGATACTCGGCAGTTTACCATCGGCAAATTCAACGTCTACAACGGGTCCAATGACCTGAACAATCCTTCCTATACTCATACCCATCTCCTTCAATCGTTAATTGAGTAGTTTTTTATTATAAAGCAGCGGCCGACTTTCGAACCGGCCTCATATGCTGATCCGTCTATCCCGATTTTGCCAGCGCTTCCGTTCCACCGACGATATCCATCAACTCGGCGGTGATTGCCTGCTGTCTCGCTTTGTTGTACTTCAACGTCAGACTTTCTAT
>JAFGWZ010000105.1 GCA_016936905.1 Deltaproteobacteria bacterium
ATTTACGGTTTGCTGAGATCGGGAATCGTTACGGGGGGAATCGCGGCGATCAACCGATATGAATGCAGGGGAGACCAGGCGGCCCGGGCAGTGACACGGGCCATGGAAGACATCGGCGTCAATCCCGATGATATCGACCAGATCGATTGTTCCGCCAATTACTCGAGGGAACTCGACACAATGGAAGCGGCCATGCTTCGAAGGATCTTCGGGAAAAGGGGAGGCGATCTCATGGTGTCGCCCCTCAAGTATCGCATGGGAGATTTCGGAGGAGCCGGCGTTGTCAGGGCGGCGGCGGCGCTCCTGAGCATGCATGCCCGGGTACCCCTTCCGGCGATAGCCGTTGATTTTCTCGATAACGATGTTTCCGGCGACCTTCAGTGGCATGTGGGAACCTCGGGGGCGGTAAAGGTGTCCCTCATGACCGGCAGCACCTTCGGGGGTGCCGGCAGCAGCCTGATATTTACGACCACCGGGGGATGAATCGGTATGAATGTTCTTCTCGTATCACCTAACGTGGAATTTCTCCCCGATCCGGTTTTCCCTCTCGGCCTCGCCTCTATATCCGCCGCACTGAAACAGGAAGGGATACATCACGAGATCCTCGACCTCTGTTTTTCAGACGACTACGACCGGTCGATCGAATCGGCGATCCGTTCCGTCAGGCCCGACGTGGTGGGACTGTCGCTTCGGAATGTCGACAATGTGAGTTATCCTCACTACGTTACCTATCTCCCCTTTTATCGACAGGTTATCGAGGCGATACGGAAGCATGGCGATCCGTTGATCGTCATCGGGGGAAGCGCTGTTTCCCTGATGCCGGGGGAACTGGCGGAACATCTGGACGCCGATGTAGCGATCCTGGGAGAAGGCGACAAGGCATTCCCTGCGTTTCTGAGTGACCTTGAACGGAACGGCGGCTCGTATGCCTACGGAGGGCCGACAATTATCGACGGCCGGCGCGGCGGTCCTCTCGACCTTGATTCTCTGCCCCTTGCCGACCGGGCGGGATTTGACAATGACGCCTATCTACGTCTGGGCGGCATGGGCAATATTCAGACCAAACGCGGGTGCCCCTTCGGGTGCATTTACTGCACCTATCCGATCATCGAGGGCGCCCGGGTCAGATTGAGAGATCCCCGGAGAGTCTGTGATGAGCTGGAAAAGATGATAGGCCGGGGAATAACGGATGTCTTTGTCGTCGACAATGTTTTCAATGCTCCCATTGAGCACGCCGAAGCTATCTGCCGTGAGATAGTCGGTCGAAACATTGCAGTTTCCTGGAGTTGCTATGCCAATCCGCGATTCGTCACCCCGGGTCTCATCGATGCCATGCTCGCCGCGGGATGCACCAGCGTGGAATTCGGAAGCGATGCCGCCGTCGATACCATGCTGGGGAACCTGGGGAAAAACTTTACCGTCGAGAATCTCAGAAACGCGTCGTCCATATGCCGGGAAGCGGGGATGCCATTCTGTCATTCGCTCATCGTCGGGGGGCCGGGGGAAACGCCGGACACGGTAAGGCGTACCTTCGATACGGTAACCGGTATGGCTCCGACGGCGGTCATCTGCATGATCGGGATCCGGGTCTTTCCGGGGACGGAGCTGGCGTTTCGGGCCATGAAAGAGGGGCATATAGCGCCCAATGACGATTTTCTCGGGCCGGTCTTCTATCTTTCACCGGCGATCGAGGATGACATCCTGCCGTTCGTCGAGCAGTACGCCCGATTCCACCCTGCCTGGATATTCCCGGGGATGAATATCAATATGACCCGTGATTTACAGAAAAAATTGCGGCGGTTCGGGGTCAGGGGGCCGCTGTGGGAGTACATGAAACGACGGGGAAGTTTACGAGGCCGGTAAAGTAGTGTATGTTGATAAACTATTCCGGCGACGGAACGTACTTCCATTGACATGACGTTCACATCGTTTGATTTCCCCATTCGTTGTTCCTGTGCGAGTAGCCGTGATGTCTGCCAGGATGTATTGCTGTTCGGGCAACAGGCTGCAAGGAATGGCATAAAGAAGAACCGCCAAACACATGTGAAAGGAGATCGATATGACGATAAGAATGAAGGGAGTTATCCTGGCGATTGCCGCTGTGGGCCTCATCTTCATGGGAGGGTGTGCCCTGAACTATACTGTCAAGACTCCGACGCCTTCCGCGCTGCCGTATACCGATAAGGCCGATGAGGAAACGGCTCTTAAGATAGTGGATCAGCGGATGGGAGACGATAAGAAATTTTCCGTGGGCAGGGCAAAGGTTAACCTGGTCAACATCAGTGATGAAATGGCGTTTCTCAGTGAGAATCTTGTCAACGAGTTGAATTCCCGGGGAATTGCCGCCATAACATCGGACGCCGACGATGCGGCCCTCCTGTTCACCGTCCGGAAATACCGCGTCAGGAATCATCAGAGCACAGGATTCTCTCCGTTCCAGACGGCTATCATCGTGGGCGGAGACTTTGTAAGCAACGGGGAATCGAAAAAACTCGCCTTTTATTTCCGAATCGGCAAGGTTCCCATCTGGTCGATGAAGGAAGTGGTCGACCCCTGTTACAACATTCCATTGTCCCTGATGGTGAAGGAGCTTGCCTCGAAAATTAATCGGTTCTCCTTCGGCCTGCAGATGCCGAGGGAAAAGGTAGAGGAGCTCGTGCAGGAAATTCAGGGAAGCGACGATAACTTCCTTTTCATGAAAGTTCTCGAACTTGGATATACCAATCATCCCGCAGCCGTCGGGCCGCTGCTTCAGCTTGCCGATCACAGCGACGGATATGTCCGGGCATCTGCAATTTGTTCTCTCGGCGTTCTCGGTGCGGTGGACCAGTTTGAATTTTTGAAAAAGTGCTATTACACCAGGGATGACGACGAGAAGTTAATGGCCCTGAAATCGATCGGAGATCTTAATACACCGGAATCGCGAAACTTTCTTCGCTCCGTTAAAAATTCTCCCGACTACGGCCATGCAAGGATTCGGGAAGTTCTGGATCTTTTCCTGTAAGGCGTGAACATTTTCAGAACAGCTCGCCCTGGGGCGACTGCCACTCCTCTTCGCTGTCGAGGATGTGGGTTACCGGCCGGCCGAGCTTCTCCAGTTCCCGGGCGATGAATCGCCGGTGGCACTTCCACGGAAGGCGCTCCGCGCAGCACAGGGCGATGGTCCTTGTTTCCGCCAGTTCTTCCAGGCATTCCACCCCCTTTCTGAAGGCCTCTGTCTGACAGTACTGTTCGTAGGCTTCCTTGCGAAAGGCCCCGAGCAGATCGCCCATCCACCGGTAGTCGATGCCCCCGTTTCTGCACGCCGCAGCGAGTTTTTCCCTTTTAAACCAGGGAAATCTGCTCGAGGGAAACCGGCGGACATCCACCAGGATCTGAATTCCGTAACGGATCAGAATGTTGATAAATTCCAGGGACGGGCGATTGCTCGTCCCGATGGTGTAGATGGTGTTCATTGATAATAGCTTACGTGCATTTCGACAACAGAACGTGCCCATGATTCATTTGCCGGTTTTGTTGTCCGGATTCAGGATTCCCGGTCCACGGTATAGAGGCGCAAGGCTAAAGGCAAAGGGCTAAGGGAAAAAAACGAATGCATTCAAACAACGGGCTGGACAGTTAACTCCGTTTTCTCCTTTAGCCTTTGGCCCTTCGCCTTTCACCCTTTGCCTGAAATTGCCTTGTGCCTTCTATCTATTGCAGCGGCATGATCTGGTAGTATTCGGGATATAGATTGTGATCAACCTTGATGATGATTTTTTTGCCCAGTTCCCGCTCAAGCCGTTCGATGGTATTTTTTTCATCCTGAAGGAGGCGGTCGGCCACGTCGGGGTGAACGAGGACGCAGATCATTCTGGAGAGAGTTCCCGTCTTTTCCCGCATGAGTTCTCTGAATATCTCGTAACACACCGTCGTCGTGGACTTGATCACGCCGAGCCCTTCACAGCAGGGACAGGGTTCGCACATGACCTTCTGGAGGCTCTTCCCTTTTCGCTGACGTGTCATTTCTATCAGGCCAAGTTCCGATATTTTCTGTATCTTTGTCTTGCTTTTGTCATTTCCCATTTCTTCAACAAGGGTCGTAAATACCTTCTCTCTATTCAGTTCGCTTTCCATGTCGATAAAATCGATGATGATGATGCCGCCGATGTTCCGGAGCCGGATCTGATAGGCGATTTCCTTCGCTGCTTCGAGATTGGTGTTTAAGATGGTGTCTTCAAGATTTCTCTTGCCTACGTATTTCCCCGTGTTGACGTCGACAGCGCAGAGAGCCTCCGTTTCTTCGATGATGATATAGCCACCCGATTTCAGCCAGACTTTGTTATTCAGCGCCCGTTTTATATCAAGTTCAATACCGAATGTGTCAAAGACGGGCTGGTCTTCTTCGTAGAGTTTCAGGTTGTACGTCACGGCTGGGATGTATGTGTCCATGAATTCACGAATCTTTTCAAATTCAGACTTCGAATCGATGACGATCTGTTCCACGTCTTCCGTGAAGAAATCACGCATCGCCCGCAGGGTTATGCCGAGATCGGCATGCACGAGCCCCGGAGCCGCCACGTGTTCTTTTTTCAGCTTGATCGTTTCCCACACCCGGGTGAGATATTCCACATCTCCCTTCAGGTCTTCCTCGCTCTTTCCTTCGCTGACCGTTCGCGCGATGAGGCCGTGCCCGTCGGGACGCAGGCCTTCAAGGATTTTTTTGAGCCGCGCCCGCTCGTTTTCATCGGTTATCTGCCGCGAGATGCCGATGTGCTGCACCGTCGGCATGAGTACCAGTTTTCGCCCGGGGAGGGAAATGTAGGTGGTGATGCGGGCGCCCTTCGTTCCCAGCGGTTCCTTGGCTATCTGGACCAGGATCTCCTGTCCCTCTTTCAGGATGTCCTCGATCTGGTATCCCGGTTCCCTGCTGTACCATTTCTGTTCAAGGTCGATAATCTCCCGTTCCGTCAATTCTTCATCGCTCATGAGGAGTTCCAATTCGGAGAAATCGTGGAAGGTGTCGGAGACGTGGAGGAACGCCGCCCGATCGAGGCCGATATCAACAAATGCGGCCTGCATGCCCGGGAGGACCCGCACGACCCTGCCGAGGTAGATATTGCCGGCGATCGATTTTTCCACCGTTCTCTCGATGTAAAGATTCGTCAGGTGATGATTTTCCAGGATGGCGATTCTTACCTCATTGTCTGAACAGTTGAAAATCATTTCTTTTGCCATGATTATTTTTCCTGCGTGCCTGCCATTATGGGAGCGGTCTTGACGATTCGTGCCAATTTTGCCGTTTTCTCGTCAATTCCTATCACATTTTTCAAGATTTCCCAAGGATTTACCGTTCCGTTCGCCAGAATGCGGGACGTCATGGACAGGGACGAATCGTCTTCATTGAACGAAAGATCGGCGACAAAGGAACGAATGTTCCGGCTGGTTGTTTTCCCCTTCTTTTCTCTTGTCACGATCCATTCATCTCTTGCCAGAAAGGCAGCGATGGCGTCTTCCATGGCGGTTCGTTTCCCCGCGAGCGCCTCTTCCGGCAGATAGACGGCGTAGCGGTATCCCTTAATTGCCGATGACAGCGTCGGTTCTCCCGCAGCAAGTTCGTTTATGCTGAGAACTTCCAGTCCCGCGGGCAGCACATCGTTTATCTTTTCAATCCAACCGCTTATGTCATCGGGAGGATTTCTGAAGTGCATATCCGCGAATTCACACATGCTTTCCGTTCCCACAGGGCTGGCGAATCCGAAGGATACCCTGGGGTGGGGATGAAACCCTTCGGTAAAAACAAAGGAAACGCCGCTTCTCGTTATGGCCCTTATGAGAATCGACGTTGTTTCGAGGTGTGACAGCAGGCATCCTGCTTCCCGCTTTGCGAACCGTATTCGGAACTTCCTGTCCGAATCGGACCGGATCTTCTGTGCCGGTAGAGAAGGTGGTGTCTCTGCCCTTCCATCCGCCAGATCCGATGCGAGGATGATCCGGTGTTCCTGGTCACATACTCCGCAGTGATGACAGGTTCCGAACCGGCAGTCCTCGGTGAGCTCTCCCGTACGGGATTTTTCATATTCCTCTATCAGAAACGCCTTGTCGATTCCGCAGTCGATATGGTCCCACGGGAGGTTTTCATGTGTCTCTCTTTCCCTGAGATAGTCGTCGATTGAGATATTTGATTCCTTGAGCGCCTGCTCCCACCAGTCGAATCGGAATTGATCGCCCCAGCCGTCAAATCGGCATCCCTGCCGGTAGGCCGCCATGATGAGCGATGCCACCTTTCGGTCACCCCGGGATATGATGCCTTCCAGAAGGCTCATTTTCCCGTCGTGCCATCTGAGATTGATGTTTCGGTGACGTACCGTTTTCTTAAAGAAATCCTGGCGTTTCCGGATTTCCTCCAGGTTGATCTGCCCGTGCCACTGAAATGGTGTATGGGGTTTTGGAATAAAGGTTGAGAGGCTCACGGTCACCTGCCGTTTCTTTTCCCCCTCCTGAAGCACTTTGTAGGCGAGGTCGGTGATGCCCGCGAGATCGTCGTCTGTCTCTGTCGGAAGGCCGATCATGAAATACAGCTTTACCGATCTCCAGCCTGCGTCGAAGACCCGTCTTGTCGTTGTGATCAGATTTTCTTCCGTGTTTCCCTTGTTAATCACATTTCTCAGTCTCTGGGTGCCTGCTTCGGGGGCAAGGGTGAAACTTGTCTTTCTCACCCGCTTGATCTGATCGATCAGGGCCTCGGTCAGCGTCTCCACCCGCATGGACGGCAGGGCGAGGGCGATTTTTCTCTCGTTATAGCGGTTCATGAACATGGTGAGAAGATGTTCAATACGGGAGTGATCCCCCGAACTGAGCGAAAGGAGAGACAGTTCATCATAGCCGGTTGCGCAGAGCATCTGCTCCGCCATGGAGCCGAGCACGTCCGGCGCCCGCTCTCTCGTCGGCCGCCAGACCATGCCAGCCTGGCAGAATCTGCACCCCCGGGAGCACCCCCGGGCGATCTCCAGGGTGACCCGGTCGTGTATCGCCTGCATCAACGGTACGATCGGTTTGTCAGGGACTGGCCAGCGATTGATATCTGCTATGAGTCTTTTTTTGATTACATTTCCGTTGCGGTGGATAGAGGGAACGTACACCCCTTCGATCGAAGCGAGGGATGCAAGCAGGTCCTTTCTTCCGTACCCTTTGTTTTTGCCTGCGGTGATTGTTCTGGTGATGTCCGTGATGACCTCTTCCCCCTCGCCGATGACGATGGCGTCAAAAAAGGGCGCCACCGGTTCGGGATTGAACGCGCAGGGGCCCCCGGCAATGACAATGGGATTCCCGTTGTCCCTGTCCTCCGCGTAAATAGGAACACCGCCGAGGTCGAGCATGGCGATGACATTGGTGTACGAAAGTTCGTACTGGAGGGAAAACCCGACAATGTCGAACCGGTGCAGGGGAGTCCTTGATTCGAGGGAGACGAGGGGGGTGTTCGTCTGCCGGAGCAGCCGTTCCATGTCAGGCCAGGGCGCAAAAAACCGTTCCGCCGCCACCGACGGTTCGTTGTTCAGTATGGCATAGAGGATCTGAAGACCCAGGTGTGACATTCCCACTTCGTAGGCGTCGGGGAATGCCAATCCGACGGTGAGGGCGCACCGGGAGTGGTCTTTCCTGACGGAATTGACCTCGCCGCCTATGTACCTGCTCGGTCGTTCCGCCAGCCGAAGCAGTCGTTCTATCTCTGAATTGTTCATAAAATCGTTAATTTTCCGATAGTCTCCTTTATCGCGTCGGCCGACTCCCGCAATGCGGCCAGCTCTTCGTCGGTGAGCTCGATTTCGAAGATTTCTTCGACACCTGATGATCCGAGCTTGACCGGCACGCCGATATGGACGTCGACAATGCCGTATTCTCCCCTCAGGTACGCCGATACGGGCATCACCCTTTTGCTGTCGCGCAGTATCGCTTCAACCATGGCGACGATGGAGGCGGAAGGAGCGTGCCACGCGCTCCCGCTTCTGAGGAGCTGGACGATTTCCGCCCCGCCTTTTTTCGTTCGCTCAATAATGGCATCGAGCCTGTCTTTATTCATGAACTGGCTGACAGGTACGCCCTTGACGGTCGTATATCCCGCGATGGGCACCATCGTATCGCCGTGGCTGCCGAGAACGAGGGCATCAATGTCTTTTATCGAGACATCAAGCTCCCGGGCGAGAAAGTACTTGTATCTCGCCGTATCAAGAACTCCCCCCATTCCCATAACCCGGTGTTCGTGAAAGCCTGACACCTTCCAGGCGAGGTGGGTCATCACATCGAGGGGATTCGTTACCGTGATGATAATGCATTCAGGGGCATACTCTCTAATTTTTTCAGTAACCGACCTTATGACGGTTCCATTTTTCAGAACCAGATCTTCTCTTGTCATTCCCGGTGTCCGGGGGAACCCGGCGGTGATGACGACAATGGAGGAGCCCCGTATGTCGGAAAAATCGTTGGTGCCGGTTATGGCCGCGTCAAACCCCTCGAGGGTGCATGATTGTGAAATATCAAGGGCCTTTCCCTGGGGGATACCTTCAATAATATCGATAAGTGCCACGTCGGCAAGGTTTTTTTCCGTAATTCTCTGGGCCGTCATGGCGCCCACAAACCCCGAACCGATGACTGAAACTTTACTTTTCATGTAATCTCCACCTCACATTGTTGATGATAACCGCACCTTCGATTCCATACCATAAATGGTATGGAACATCATTCCTCTTTCTCCAGGAGATGGCGGTACCTGTAATAGTGCTTTTGAATCTCCTTGTATTTAGCCCTGGCAAATCTCGAAGGGAAGTCAGGATATCCCAGGTAGGGGATGGAATCTCGTTTGAAATCTCTCAGGAGTTCAGCGAAAACTTTCTCCTTGTCATTGGTGTTGACAAAAGTTCTTTCTTTTTCATATTCATAAAACTGGTCCGTGCCGAACACTTTGCGAACTTGTTCATACTGCTCCGGCTCGGTGAAATAATCTTCCTGGATCTTTACCTTCATCTTGAAAGCAAGCTTGACCAGCGTTGTGTCCTCGGCGATCTCTCGTGAAGCGTCCCATACTTCCACCGCCAGGCCATTGGGAAGATCTATTGTCTCAACCAGGTGCATTTCCTCTCACCTCTCACATGAATTCGGTCAACGGGCCATGCAGTCAAGCGGTTACTGCCTGGTTGCCCGGATTCATGATTCCCGGTCCACGGGTCTTTTTGATACATCTACAGCTTGCTCCAGGCACTGCCAAAACTCTACCGCCTTGCGCCCTTAGCCCTTAGCCTTGTGCCTCTAATCGCCCTTTGCCTCATCGAGGAATCATTCCTGCTAAACTAAGTATCATACTAAACTTCGTCTTAATTACCTACAACTAATTGGGATAAAACGTAAAAAAGATTTGTCCTTGACTTTTCGGGATGACGTCTTATATTATCGTCAATCGTCGATATACGATGAAGAATGATACGGCTACCAGGTGATAGAGGCGATTTGCCGGATCGTGCGGTTGTGATTAATCGTCGGCGGCGCTATGGAGAGCAATGGATAAAGATAAGAAAACATTGCCGGATATCGATCATCTCTCTGATGATGAGTGCAGGGAATATCTTGCTACACTCTCAAAGGGCCTTGCACACACGGCACGGATCGAGATTATCCGCAAGCTCGCCAATACGGACCGGGAAACCCGTTGCATATGCAGCGATATCGTAAAGATTCTGCCCCTCGCCCAGTCGAGCGTTTCTCAACATCTGAAGGTTTTGAAGGATGCTGGCTGGATAGAGGATAAAAGTGAGGGGATCAACGTATGTTACTGTCTTAAAGACGGTGTTATGGATTACTACGAAACGCTCATAAGGCGATGTGTCCAGAAAGAAGAGGGCCTTCAGCTGTCACGAAAGGGGTAAGTGTACGAAAAGATACGATATTTCAGTGAAAGGGGATAAGAATGTTTGAAATTACGGAAAAAGCAAATGAGATGATTAAGGAATTCCTGAAGGATAAGGATGAAAAGGCGGCGATACGCTTTATCGTATCGGGCGGTGGCTGAGCGGGGCCGTCAGTGCGAATGGTTCTGGATGAACCTGCTCAGGATGATGAAATGTTTGACCGCGACGATGTCCGGTACATTGTGGATAAAAAACTGCTGGAAACGATCCATCCGATTCACGTGGATTTTGTAACGCGAAACGGCATGTCGGGATTCGTTATCAAGTCAAGTCTGGTAGCGGGCAGCGGATGCGGGAGTTGTACCAGTTGTTAACAAGTAAGATTGTACCTTAAGAGACATATCAAACCGGTTGGAGGTGGCATGTGGAGAGCCCGGTGACGAGTTACTGGAAGATAAAAATGGAAGACGTAAAAGATGCATTGGAAGCGAATAATTTCGAAGCATTTGTTGCTCAGGATGTGGCTGAGGCGAGGAAGATCGTTCTCGATGAGATTATTCCAAAAACGGGAGCAAAAACGGTATCATGGGGCGGCTCCATGACCTTTATAGCAACGGGATTGTATGAAGCGCTGAAGGCCGGTACGGACATGGAGGCGCTTGACACGTTCGACAAGGGGCTGTCTCCCGAGGAAAGCCTGGAGCGGCGGCGGCAGGCCCTCATGGTCGACCTTTTCCTGACAGGTACCAATGCGGTCACCGAAACGGGAATGCTGGTCAACCTCGACATGTATGGTAACCGGGTTGCCGGGATCACCTTCGGGCCGAAAACGGTGATCATTCTTGTAGGACGCAATAAAATCGTCGCCGATCTTAATGACGGACTGTTCAGGGTAAAACAGTATGCCGGGCCGGCCAATGCCATGCGGTTAGGGAAGAAGACGCCGTGCGTAAAGACGGCGAACTGCGAGGAGTGCAACAGCCCCGACCGTATCTGCAACAGCTGGACGATTACCGAAAAGGCGTTTCCCAAGGGAAGGATCAAGGTGGTATTGATTAATGAAGATCTGGGGTTGTAGCTCGTAACGTTGGCTTAATCAAAAAAAAGGGGGGAAGCTGCAGCTTTCCCCCTTTGCTGTCAGTGGATCGCGACGGCGCTATGAAGACGTCCCCGATCACATGACATCCTTCTGGCTCAGTTCCACCGCCCGGTCGATTTCAGCCTTCAATTGTGCCGGCAGCCCCGGGATATCGACGCTGAGGAATCCCCGGACGATCGTTGCCGTCGCCTCGTCTTCCGTAAGGCCCCGTGACATGAGATAGTATATTTCTTCCTG
>JAFGWZ010000106.1 GCA_016936905.1 Deltaproteobacteria bacterium
GACTCTGACTCCGTGAATCCAGGTTCGAATCCTGGTCCCTCAGCCATGAATATCAAGGGGTTGCGAGAAATTCGCAACCCTTTTTTAATGCAAAATAGTGCCATGCTATCCGATAGCTGCCCTACAAGGCCAGCTCCCCAGATTTGATCTGATCAGTTCTGGAAAAGCACCGGTTCAATTCAATCTTCAATGTACTGTCTTTAACCGAAATGCAATATCTGATCCTAACAGCACGTTTTTGCCTTGCAGAATTGTTAAATTAAGGTCATATCGAACGATAGGGTGCGATCCCTCTCTTTACACGTCCACAATGATGCTTCTGTAAAAATAATGAAGCATTACTGATGGCAGGAGTACTACATGACTCAAGATTATGCACATCAATATCACATATTAAAAGAGAATCTCCATGTGAAGAACAACTTACTGAACCATGTTTACGAAATCAGCTCATTGCTGACCCAGTCCCCCGACATCGATGATGTTTTAAACAACATTGTCGATCGTGCCATGAATGGTCTCAATTTTGACAGAGCCATTGTGATGCTTCTCGACAAGGATGAAGCAAAACTGGAATGTAAGTGCATCAAAGGATTTACACCTCTGGGAGAAAAACGGGCATGGAACAAGCCCCTGTACCTTGACAGACATGATTGTTATGAAACAAAGGTTGTCCAAAGCGGTGAACCGCTCTTTGTAGAAGATACGGAAAATGCCTCTGACATGACAGAGATTGATAAAATTATTAATAAATACCAGGAAAGAAAATCGGTTCTTCATGTTCCGCTCAAATTAAAAGGGAAAGTTATTGGCATAATCGGTGTCGACAGATACCGAACACGAATGAAGATTACGAGGAATGATGTCGAATCACTGGCCATATTTGCGAATCAGGCCGCGATCATTATCGAAAATGCAAGACTTTACAAGGCATTGAATGATGAGAAACTTCTTTCAGAAAATATTATTAAATGTTCCGTTAACGGCGTGGTCGTCAGTGATCTTCAAGGACGTGTCTACCACCTTAACCCCAAGGCGGAAGAAATTTTAAACATTAGTCAGGAAAAGGCAAAAAAAATACGGATAGACCAGTTGCTTCAACTTAACGAGAAAGAAAGAATAAGAATATTCTATGAATTGAAAAAAAAGAAGAATATTGATCATTTTGAAATTGATTACCAGAGAAACGACGACAAAAAATTAATACTTGAATTGACTGCTTTCATCATCTTGGATGAAAACGAGGATGTACTGGGTGCCGTAACATTAGTTAACGATTTAACTGAAAAAAAGAAGATGGACGATTATCTGTCACGGGTTGAGAAATTCGCGGCGCTGGGCCGGATAGTATCGGGAA
This sequence comes from Deltaproteobacteria bacterium, assembly GCA_016936905.1. Classification (GTDB taxonomy): domain Bacteria; phylum Desulfobacterota; class Syntrophia; order Syntrophales; family UBA6807; genus DSDU01. The sequence goes on from JAFGWZ010000106.1 coordinate 1,358, forward strand.
TAGCCCACGAAGTCAGGAATCCCCTCGCAAGTATTTATACAACCGTACAGAATCTCGAAAACGAATTGTCTGAAAATATGTCTGCCAGAGACGATCTTCAGAATATCATGCAGGAAATTGACAGAGTCGAGAAACTGATAAGACAGGTTTTGAATCTGGCCAAGCCTCTTCCCCTTCAAATCGAATCGGTAGATATTAATGAATTACTTCGCACAACGATACCACTCATTGAAAAAGAAGCCAAAAAAAAGGGTATTGCGTTAAAAACCACATTGAGTGGTGATATCGGACATGCGGAAGCAGATCCAAACAGATTACGGCAGGTAATCTTGAATTTACTTATTAACGCAATCGAGTCGATCACCGGGAAGGGGGAAATTACGGTCAGTACGGAGATGGTTGCGGAGTCAGACGGGCAGAGGAAGTGGATCCTCATGAAATTTAAGGATAACGGCATCGGCATTTCCCCGGATGTCATTGATAAAATTTTTGATCCATTCTTTACGACAAAAAATGTGGGGACCGGCCTGGGATTATCGGTGTCTCACAAGATCATACAAGACCACAACGGAATGATTGAAGTAGAAAGCCGGAAAAACAATGGAACGACTTTCAGCATTAAACTCCCGACTTTCGCTTAAATTTCTCTAAGAGGAACAGTATTTGCTACGGACCACATACATACGTGGCAGTTTCTCGACAGAAATACAGAAAACACTGTTCGCAGTGATTATTACGGCAGGATAATAACATGAAACCGACGATCTTAATTGTGGATGATGAAAATTTACTCCTGAGCTCCCTTGAAAAAGCATTGTCCGGCAATGGCTACCATGCGCTGACAGCAAAAAACGGCAAAGGTGCTCTGGATCTCTTTGAAAAATACAACCCCGATCTCGTTTTACTCGATGTAAAATTGCCTGACATCGATGGAATGCACCTTCTGAGAAAGATCAAAGAACTCGATATGCATCGTCCCGTTATCATGATGACCGCGTACAGCGGGATCAGGGGGGCAGTTGAAGCGATAAAGCTCGGCGCCTATGATTACATCGCGAAACCTTTTGATATCGAAGAGTTGAAATTTGTCATTGCACGGTGTCTCGAATCTCAAAGGGCCATGGTTGAAGTGAATGAAATCAGGTCAAAGAAAAAGGAACGATATAGCTTTGAAAGGATTCTAACCCGGAATCCCGACATGAAAGAGATTATCCGGTTAGCGAAACGAATAGCAGTAAACAATAAATCGACGGTATTAATCTCGGGAGAAAGCGGAACCGGTAAGGAACTTTTTGCCAATGCCATCCATTATAACGGACCGCGTTTGAATGACCCTTTTATCACTGTAAATTGTGCAGCGTTATCGGAAGGGGTCCTTGAGAGCGAACTCTTCGGTCATGAAAAGGGCGCTTTTACCGGGGCGGTCAAGCAAAAAAAGGGATTCTTCGAAGTTGCCGATAAGGGAACACTTTTCCTCGATGAGATTGGAGAAATCAGTTATAAAACTCAGGTAAAATTATTAAGATTTCTCGAAGAGAGGAATTTTCAGAGAGTGGGAGGCACTGAAGACATTGATGTCGATGTAAGAATTATCACCGCTACCAATAAAGATTTACTGGACGAAGTATCCAGGGGAACATTCAGGGAAGACTTATACTACCGCCTCAATGTGATTTCCATTCATCTGCCACCGTTGCGTGAGAGAAAAGATGACATACCCCTCCTGGTTGAACGGTTGATTACGAATTACAGAACGACATTCAACAAAACCGCAAAGAAATGTGATGACGAAGCCTTATCGATTCTACGGGAGTACGACTGGCCCGGCAATATCAGGGAACTGAAAAACATCATTGAAAGGACCGTTCTCCTGAGCGATGACGATATCATCACGCCATCTGACCTGCCATTGGAGATTGTCGGCAGACATGAAAGGTCAGAAGCGGCAATGATACAGGATCTCGATCCCATGTCACTGGATACGTTGATTAAACTCTATGCAGAAAGCATGTTAGTCCGGAGTGGCGACAATAAGTCAAAAACGGCCGGTGCCCTGGGTATTACCAGACAGCGATTACGAAGGATACTCAGATCATAATACATGGGTTAAATTAATCCGGATGATGGTCCGAATTAATTCATTCCCGTTATGTTATTTATATTTCGTTCTTATTCTGGCATCATCCTCATTTCAGGACTCCGATTTCTCTCATGTGGCGGATTAAATTAATCCAATTCGCGGAGGGGATTCATGGCCGACAAGCTCATATCGTACTCTTTCGTGAATATAATTACGAATATATCAATCGTCGCACGACAATAGTCGTCTCCCGAAAATCGTCAACACCGGGTGCTGACCATAACTTCCCGTATCGAAATTGCAATTCATACCGAAGGCTGTAAAACGAGTGACCGCGCACGACGTACCGATCGATTAATCGACTGCACGCTTTCCGCATCTTTCACGTCTGTCACAATGAGACGAGCCTCTTTTCAATCAATAAAAACGGCATACAATTTGCGTACTCAGATCGAGAGAAATGCCGGGCAGATAAGCAAAATCGTATATGGACTTAAGCCAAAGAGCACGCCAGTCAAAGGCCGCGGGCGTGGCCACGCTCTTTGCAGAAAGGGAGGAAGTTACAATGGGAAAAGATCACGAATATCTTGATGATTATACCGTCGGTGAAAAGTTCATCTCCCCGGCGAGGACGATCACCGAGGCAGATATCGTAAACTTTGCAGGCATTACCGGTGACTGGCATCCGTTGCATGTTGATGCGGAATATGCGGCAAAGACGCCTTTCAAAGGAAGAATCACGCATGGGATGTTAACGTTAAGCATCGGCCTGTCCCTGCCTTTTCTATTAGGACCTTATGCGAGTTATCTTCCCAAGTCATTTGTCGCTTTTCACAGCATGGACGAGGTTCGTTTTACCGGACCGAACAGGATTGGCGACACGATTCATACCGAGGTTGAGGTCCTTGAAATCACGGATAAGGGAAAGGGCAAAGGACTGCTTACCATTCAAAATGTTGTTAAAAATCAGCGGGGGGAGAAAATTCTGTCCTTTGTCATGAAATTGCTCTGCGGAAAGAGGGTGTAATAACAGCTTAATCACATTGATTATTCGTTCTGTTTTTAAAAGTCAGCATTCACATCATTTTTAAAAAGGAGGGGTCAGGATGGCCGGAGAATCGGGGAAGAAGGAATCGCGGCAACAAAAGAGAGAAAAACAGTATATGGAAAACCGGGGGCACTGGCTTGCCGAAGAGGAAAAGCTCTACGAATTATGGGAAAGAGCATACAACCCCGGTGGTCAGGCCCAGATCGATCGTCTCGCGAAACAGGGGAAAAAGCCGGTGCGTCAGCTCATTAGACAGCTCATTGACCCGGGTACCACCTTTTATGAACTGAGCAGAGGCGCCGGATTCGGCATGAATTACGATGTGGTCGATGAACCGACAGAGGATGTCCCCAGTGCCGGATTGGCCACCGGCCTCGGCAGGGTTCACGGCAACTGGGTGATGGTCATTGCTAATGACAGCCGGGTGAAGGCGGGGGCGTATTACCCTATTAATTGTAAAAAACACCTTCGCGCCCAGGAAATTGCCGATAATTGCGGGATTCCCTGTGTCTATATCGCCGATTCGGCCGGGGGATTTCTGCCGATGCAGGACAGAATATTTCCCGGACGGAACCAGTTCGGCCATTTTTTCTATAACATGTGCAGGATGTCCGCCAAGGGCCTCAAACAGTACACGCTCAGCACCGGGGGTAATACCGCCGGCGGTGCCTATATCGTTTATCTTGCCTGTGAGTCGATCATGATCGACAAGATGTCCTATTCGTTTCTCGCGGGCCCGCCCATGGTGAAGTCGGCTATCGGCGAGGTGGTCGATATGGAGACACTGGGGGGTGCCAGGGTTCACACCGGTATATCAGGCGGGGCGGACCATTTTGTCACGTCGCCGGATGAGGGAATAGAAAGGCTGAGGGAGCTGTTGTCTCATGATCCGAAGCAGAAACTGTACATAGAAAGGCGGGAGATAAGGGAGCCAAAGGTCCCCGATACACGTCTCTATGAGGTACTGCCGAAGGATACGTATCGGGGGGTAAACGTTCGGGAAGTCATTAACTGCATAGCCGACGACAGTTATTTCAGCGAATACAAACACAATTACAATCCCGGCCGCGGCGACAACATTGTGTGCGGCAAGATGTTCCTCCGGGGAATTCCCGTGGGAGTCGTGGCCGCAAATAACAACGGCGTCATCTATATTGACGCGGCGAGGAAGGCCATCGAATGGGTGATCAGATGCTGCACTGAAAGAATTCCGATTCTCTATATACAGAATTCTCCGGGATATATGGTCGGCACGCAGGAAGAATACGGAGGTATCGGCAAGTATGGTTCCGGCATGGTGAGAGTTGCCGCATGCGCCGATGTTCCCAAGATTCAATGGGTGATCGGTCCCGACCATGGCGCGGCGAATTTCGGAATGTGCGGGCGTACCTTTGATCCTCATTTTATCTTCTCGATCATGCGCGCCAGGACAACCGTATTGTCCGGACAGACGGCGGGAAATATTCTGACGACCCTGGCGCGGATCAACGCGAAGAAACAGGGCAAGGAAATGGACGAAGAGGCGGCCGAGGCTTATAAGCAAAAGATGATCGACAAGTATGACATGGAAGGACATCCTTTCTATATGGAGGCCCGGCTCTACCAGGATGGGACGCTCCCGCTGAAGGAGTGCCGGGATTACCTGTCGACGGCTTTCGAGGTTTCGTTGTTAAAGCCTATTCCGGAATCACACTTCGGAAATTTCAAATTCTAGGATAGCGGTCGAGAGACCTGCAGATCTGAATACGATAAAGATTCGGAGTAATCATTTTTGCTTTAGAGAAAGAACGATCAAGCACACATCGAGGGGTAATCTATGGGCAACAAATATGAATTACGTTTTCCTAAGAAAGTACGGTTGGCAGATGTGTCTATCCGCGAAGGGCTGCAGCATGAAGAACACTTCATCCCGACCGATGCGAAGGTCTACTACGTCGAGGAATCCATATTAGCTGGCTTCAAAAGATTGGAGATTACGAATCTGGGAAACCCGGCGTTTATGCCTCAATTCAGGGACGCCGAGGAACTGCTCAAGCGCATTCGGGACAGCAGACGCCTGTCCCGGGCGGGGATCAATTTCGATGAAATTGAAATAACCGCCGTGGCCATTCGAGAAAGTGCCGTTGACAGGGCTGTCGCTGCCAGGAAAGAGGGATGGGGCCCGGATCGCATCGGCATGATGGTTTCCACAGACGAAGAACACCACTTTGCCAATGCGGGTACAACCCTGCCGGAGTACTGGGAAGAGGCACAGCGATGTATCGGCAAATGTCACGAGGTGAATATCAAGGTTTTCGGAACAGTAAGCACCATCTGGGGGAGCCCGATTTCAGGGCCGACACGATTTGAAGATGCCCTTGAATTTACAAAACGCTGGCTCGCCATAGGCGCCGATGATATCGAACATGCCGACCACGACGGTTCTGCGCCGCCGAATCAGGTCTATCGGTATTATTCCATGATTCTCGACGAACTTCCCAATACTGACCTCCATGTAGCTCATTTTCACGTTACAAGAGGATGGGGACCGGCCAATGTCCTGGCTGCCCTTCATGCGGGTGTTGATATTCATGAGGGCGTCTTGGGCGGCATCGGGGGGCAACCGACAAATTTCATCGACCGGGTCCCCGTACGGGGGACAGGGGAATATTATTACCAGGATCCCAATATCGTGGGGCTCGGAAGCCTCGAAGACATGCTGGTAATGATGGATGAAATGGGTATTGAGACAGGCATAGATGTTGACAGGGTGCTTCGATTGGGGAAAATGTGGGAGAAAACGATCGGCCGCCGACTCAGATCGGAATCGATCCTTAATGGAAGGATACCCAAAAAGCCCAGGGAAGAGTTCAAGCGAAAAGGGCTGAAGGAGAGAAAGGCAAAGCGGCGCGAAGGTCCCGGCCAGAGATATCCTGATGATTGGCCGGAGAAAGTGGAACTCCCCCCTGAGATTACCGGCGTACAATAGAAATATCAGAGGGACACGACGTGGCGGAAATTATTGCATCGGTTTTGCCCGATAAAAATGCCCTGGACAATTCGACTCGTTATCTCTCCACGCGTTGCTCGATATTACCAAACAGCTGATGAGTCCATGCATCCACGTTCGAATCCTTGTCCCTCAGCCATGAATATAAAAGGGTTTGGCCCTTACAGGCCAAACCCTTTTTCTTATCAGACTTCCCCCTTACCCACTATTTTCGCCCACGAATCCCGCAAGGTGACTGTCCTGTTGAAAACGAGGCCTTCGACGGAGGAATCGACGGAATCGACACAGAAGTAGCCGAGCCGTTCAAACTGGTATCGGCTTTCCCGTTCGGCAGTCGCCAGGCTCGGCTCAACCCTGCACTGCATGAGAACCTCGAGCCTGTCGGGATTGAGATGTTTCACGTAGTCCTCACCACCTTCCAGGGGATCGGCCACCCGGAACAGGCGGTCGTAAAGGCGCACTTCCGCGGGGATCGAATGGGCTGACGACACCCAGTGGATAGTCGCCTTGACCTTCCGACCGTCGGGGGCAAACCCGCTCTTCGTCTCCGGGTCATAGGTACAGTGAATTTCCACCACCTCTCCCGTCGAGGGGTCTTTCACCACATCCGTGCAGGTGACAAAATAGCCGTACCGGAGCCGCACCTCCCTGCCGACGGCCATGCGGAAGAACTTTTTGGGGGGATCTTCCATGAAATCATCCCGTTCAATATACAGGACTTTTGAAAAGGGAACCTTCCGTGATCCCATGTCGGGATTCTGAGGATGATAGGGACAGTCGAATTCCTCGACCCCGTCGTCCGGATAGTTGTCTATTACGACACGAAGCGGCCGGAGCACCGCCATGACACGGGGGGCCGTCTGATTCAGGTCGTCCCTGACGCAGTTCTCCAGCAGGGCCATGTCGATCATGCTGTCGTTCTTTGCCACGCCGATGCGGTCACAGAAATCCCGGATCGCCGCCGGCGTGTATCCCCGCCGCCGCATCCCCGCCAGGGACGGCATCAGCGGATCGTCCCAGCCGCAGACAATCTTCTTTTCCACCAGTTCAATGAGCAGTCGCTTGCTCATAACGGTGTAGGTGAGGTTGAGCCGGGCGAATTCGATCTGCTGCGGACGATAGTCGGCGTTTACCGCTTCCAGAAACCAGTCATAAAGGGGACGGTTGTTTTCGAATTCGAGGGTGCAGATCGAATGGGTTATCCTCTCCAGGGAATCTGAAAGGCAATGGGTAAAATCGTACATCGGGTAGATGCACCATTGATTCTCCGTCCGGTAATGGGATTCCTTCTTGATCCGGTACATGATAGGGTCCCTCATGGTGATATTGGGAGACGACATATCGACCTTGGCTCTGAGCGTATGGGTCCCTTCTTCGAACTCCCCGGCACGCATCCGTTGGAACAGCGCAAGGTTTTCTTCCACCGGTCTGTCGCGATAGGGGCTTTCCCTGCCCGGCTCGGTAAAGGAACCCCGGTGTTCCCGCATCTCATCGACATCGAGCTCACAGACGAACGCCTTGCCTTCTCTGATCATCTGCAGGGCGTACTCATACAGCCGTTCATAATAGTCGGAGGCGAAAAACAGCCGGTCGCCCCATTCAAAACCGAGCCATCGTATATCCCGGATGATCGATTCCACGTATTCCATGCTTTCTCCGCTGGGATCGGTGTCATCCATCCGAAGGTTACAGGTTCCCCCGTACTGGGCGGCAATGCCGAAGTTGAGGCAGACGGACTTGGCATGGCCGATATGGAGATATCCATTCGGCTCCGGGGGAAATCTGACGGCCACGCGGCCCTCATGCTTATTGGTTTTAAAATCATCTTCTATGATATCTCTGATAAAATCAGAGGGGCGTGATGAAGTGGTTTGTTCCATTGTTTTTTCCTTTCTGCTGCTCTGAGTCTCTCGACAACGAGCGGTTGCTCGTATTTTTTCACTCTATCCGCACAAAGCGGTTCTCTCGGGGCCGATAACGGGCGACAAAGGGTCCATCGTCCTCGATACGGCTTTCCACTGTCGTCAGCGCTGGATGCCGGCAGCAGAAAGCCGCCTGATCTCCTCTTCCCTTTTCATATTCCATCACCATGCGTTCTCGTCTGTATTCAGACCGGGCATATAACGCTTTTTCCTGGAAAACATGTGAATGTTTCCTTTTTCCGCCCTCACCTTTATCACATTTTATTTCGCCGTTCTGCCATTTTTTTAATCACAGGACCCCCTTTTTTTGTCCCATGAAGATATGAAGCATCTTTCGTTACCGGGCCGCGGCATCTGACCGGGCCTGTTGGAATTCCCCTTATCCTTTCCCCGCTTTCGCGGGGGTCTATAAGTAAGGCTCGCTCCTCAGTGCTGGGAGCGCGGACAAGGACTGCCGACAGGCAGCCTTGTAGCGCAATAATAACAAATGAGTCCTTGCCAGTGCGCGCCGCAAGGCAAGCAAATCTCGGGAATCTTACATCTGAACATTTTTGAATAGCCTTATGTTGGGTTTTTTAACGGCCTGCTAATGGATTGCCGGCCAAACGGGCGGGGCTGTCCGCCCTATCGCCGGCAGTATGGAAAGTTTTAATATGACCGCATTATGACCGGCCCCTTGCCACGAGGCGGGACACCGACAGGGTAAGAATATAGGCCATCCCGGCGACAACAATCGTCGTTGCGCCGGCGGGAAGATCCGGGCCATAGCTCAATACGAGGCCCGCCGTGGTGAACACGACGGTTAAGAGGGCGGAAAGCACCATCATCTGCCAGAGACGCTTCGCGAAAACACCGGCAACGGCAACGGGCAGCGTCATCAGGGCGATAACCAGGACGATTCCAACAACGGACACCAGCAGAACCACCGTCAAAGCGGTAAGACAGAGCAGCAGCAGGTAGTAAAATTCCACCGAGATACCCCGTAAACGGGCGAATTCCTCATCAAAGCAGACGGCCAGCAATTGATTGTAAAACAGGACGCCGATGACGACGATCAGCCCGTCAAGGCCTGCTATCAGCCAGAGGTCATCGGTGGAAACCATCAGGATGTTCCCGAAGAGGTAACTCATGAGGTTCTCGTTATATCCCGGCGTTTTATAAATGAAAAGGATGCCGATGGCCATTCCGATGGCCCAAACGGCACCGATGACCGTATCCTCCCGTTCCCGGGCGTGGATGCTGACCAGCCCGATAATGAGCGCCGACAGGAGGGCCGCGATAACAGCGCCATACAGCGGATGAAACCACCCCCAGTTGAACATGACCTGGCAATATCGTGCCGCACCGAGCCCGGCGAGCACGCTGTGGGCAATCGCTCCGGCGATATAGGTGATCCGTCTTGTCACGACATAACTTCCAATGACACCGCAGGCAATACTTGCCAGGATCCCCGTCAGGAGAGCGTACTGCAGAAACGACTGCCGCTGAATATCGACAAAGAAATCAGCCACAGGGCCCCCTCCCCGGAACGGAATGATCGTGGCGGACCATATGGACATCCGTTCCGTATATTTCACTGATCAGCTCACCGGTGATTTCGCTGGTGGGATGAACTACCACGGTACGGTTAACGCAGGCGACATGTTTCACGAAGCAGGAGACAAAACCGAGGTCGTGCGTAACGAGGACGATGGTTTTGGTTTTGTTAAGATCATGGAGAATCTCGAACAACTCGGTTTCCACGGCCACATCGATGTTTGATGTCGGTTCGTCGAGAAGAAGGAGTTCCGGGTTCGATGCGAGCGCACGGGCAATCAATACGCGCTGCCGCTGGCCTCCCGAAAGATCGGAAAACGGCCGGTCGTCAAAACCGTTCATTTCCACCTGTTTAAGAGAGTCGCGGGCAATGACTTTATCCTTTTGGCCGAAGAAACCAATCTTATTTTCGCCCAGCCGCCCCATAAGCACCACATCCAGGACATTCACGGGAAACATGAGATCGAGCGTCGTGTACTGAGGCATATATCCGATGTGCTTTCGAGCCTTTTCGGGAGAGGCCCCGAAGATACGGACCTTTCCGCTTCGCGGCTTGAGCAGTCCCATCATGATTTTGAGCATCGTCGTCTTTCCTCCCGCGTTGGGACCGACAATGGCAAGAAAATCATGCCTTTCTATCGAGAGATTCACGTCCCTCAAAACGGGGAGACCATCATAGGAAAAGGTCACGTTTTCAAATTCAACAACCGGCGTATCCATCGTTCACCACTTATGCGACGCGTTACCGCGGCGCATCTCTTCCCTCTCGGAGCGAGAACGGCGTGCCGCCTGCTCCGTGGGAGAGCTAACAGCCTTGTTACGAACCGGAAAGGGCCTCTTTGATATGGTCCGCCATCGTATCAAGGTTATTCAGATAATCACGGGCGAGCGGATCCATGGGAACCACGGCTCCGCCGATTGCCCGGGCGATTACCCGGGCATTTTTCCCAGAAAACTCAGGTTGAACAAAAATCACCTTCACGCCCTCTTTTTTTGCCCGGTCAATCAGACGGGATAGTTGTTTCGGGCTCGGTTCCTTTCCCTCAACTTCAACGGCAATCTGTTTGAGTCCGTAGGAATCACAGAAATAGCCGAAGGCGGGATGAAAGACGTAAATGCTCCTGCCCCGCAGCGGGTCCAGGGCATGTGCTATCTTCCCGTCAACGGCATCGAGGTCCTCGTTAAATGCCCGGAGATTTCTCTTGTACATCTCTTCGTGGACGGGGTCTATTTCCCGAAGTGTCCGGTATATTGTCTCGGCCTGAATCTTCCCCCGTTTGGGATCGAGCCAGATATGAGGATCGGGGATCTCCTTTCCCGAAGAGGATTCAAAATATCGCAGCGGAACGCCCTTCCGGGTATCGACAATAAGTAAACCCTTGAATATTTTCCCTAGCTTTCCGATAAAACCCTCCTCAAAGGGCGTTCCGATTCGAAAATATACCTGGGCATGCCCCATCCGGGCCATTTGTTTCGGCGTCGGTTCGTACGTCGCCGGTTCATGCCCCGGACCCACTAAAACATCGACATCGACAGCATCCCCTCCGATTCTTTCAACAAAATATGCCTGCGGCAGAATGCTCACGAATACTTTGACTGGAGGAGATGCTCCCTGTGCTGCCGACGTAGCGCCGAACATCACTAAAAGCAACAGAACGGACAACGCATTGAACATTCCTTTCACGCACTCACCCCCCTTTGCGCCTTGTTCGAGCAAACCAGGACCTGTTCCTGGCACTCGTCACATCGTACAATTCTGTGATCTGCTGCAAATTCATCCCAGTGGCGTTTCTGTTCCCGACTCAACATGCCCGATCCGTTGCAGAGAGGACAGGTACTCCCGAGTGCCTCGATGATCGCCGACCGAATGAATTCGGAACGATTGGGGATGTCCTTGATAATGGCGTGCAGCGATTCATCGACCTTGAATGTAATGATCTCCCGTTTTTTCTTCATTTCAGAGGTACCTCATGTTCCCCGCGCAAGGATTGCCCCGCGTATCCTTTTGTTTCTTATAAGGTTGTCGCCGGTTGTCGTCGACCGAATCAACCACAGGCCGGACAACCCGTACGCACCAGTATTGAAAATATTACCTTGTAATACAAAAAAGTCAAGAGGAGAGATGAATTACCGGAAACAGGCCTTGTTCCGGCACCGAAAATTCGACGATCCTTTTTCACAAGAATAATACATTGGAACTGTTGCGATTTTTTGCCCTGTCGCCAAAGTTTACTTTGAAATACGATGATTCTTTCTGTATCCTGTGGAATATGATTGACAAACGCGGAAAGGGGTCACATACCGCCGATGCCCGCTTCATCGGATGATTCGGCACAAATAGGCAGGTTCGAGTGTTCATGAAACTGTTTCATCGAAGCCAGGCAGTTCTTGCGGTCGGGCAGGAAAAGCTGGGGAACAGTGTCTTATTAATCGTTTATTGGCGGCCGTGTGTCGTGGAGGTACTGTTGGCATGGTGCGTTATCCGATAAAAAGAACCCGGATATACTGGCTGCTTTTGCCTGCATTATTGTTCCTCATCCCCATGGCCGCTACAGCCCAGGACACCCCTTTTTCTCCCGATGATCCCTTTTTTTTCTTTAACTCATCGGATCGTCCCTATTTCCCCGGCCAATGGCATCTTGAGAACAGCGCCCCTCAGGGCTATTGTTACATGCAAATACGGAATCCGGCTGGTGGCCCTACGAATTACGAGCCAGTTTCGAACATCGGCGTCGACGCCAACCTGCGCGAGGCCTGGAACCAGGGTTACACGGGAAGCGGAGTCGTCATAGGTATTGTCGATGACGGTGTGGAGGGTTCCCATCCTGATATCGCGCCTAACTACCGTGCTGACCTCAGTGCGAATTTTACCACAGGTGAAATAGTGATTCCTCAGGGCCCTGTCGAGCTCGATGACAATCATGGGACGTGTGTCGCCGGAGTGGCCGCGGCGCGGGGTGGTAACGGCATCGGAGGCACCGGGGCGGCCCCGTTCGCGCAGATTGCCGGACTTCGTATTTTAGACAAGAATATGACCTCTACGGATGAGATCCGCGCTTACTACTGGAAGAGCGGGGTCAATAGTGCGAGCGGCGCCATTGAGGCCGTAGCCCAGATCCAGGTCAAAAATCACAGTTACGGTCCCGGTGAACCTTTTGAGGATGCTTACGATGCCAATATAGATAACGCCCTTTCTCGAACAGCCGCCAATGGAGTAATCCACGTCTTCGCCGCGGGTAATGAACGTGACGAAGGAGGCGAAGATGCTGCCAAAAACTTCGTTAACAATAATCCGAACGTAATTACCGTAGCCGCCCTTGGGAGCGACGGGGAGTTTGCCAATTACAGCAGTTACGGTTCCTGCGTTTTCGTGACGGCGCCTTCGAACCGAAGTGATCTTACTGGTTTCGGTATCACAACGACGGACCGGGCCGGGGCAGACCTCGGTTATAACCGTTATTCTTCATCAAATTCGAATGGCGACTTGTATGAAGATTTTCCGGATACTGATTATGCAAGCCTTTTCGGCGGGACATCCTCGGCGGCTCCGCTCGTGAGCGGTATCATGGCCTTGGGCAAAGAGGCGAATCCGAACATGGATGTGCGCATGGCCAAACATGGCCTTGCAACGACCAGCAAGCTGGTTGACGAAGATGACGACTCGGCGACGAGCTTTGGGGGCTGGCGATCTAACGGAGCCGGCTACCGCTTCAATCCCAACTATGGATTCGGGAATATCGATGCCGGGGAATTCGTCCAAGAGGTACACAGTGTGGCCTATTTGACAGAGGAGACGGAGCATCAAACAGGCGAGATAAATGTCAATCAGGCCATTCCCGACGATGATGAAAACGGCATCTCTGAGACTTTTACTCTGACACCGGCTGAGCTTGATCAGCCCCTGGAAGGGGTGGAAGTGTATCTCGACTTCACCCACGACCGGCGTGGCGACCTGCAGGCCACCATTGCTTCTCCGTCGGGCATGAAAAGCCGCCTCATGAATTCCACAAAGGACCTGGAAGAAACACGGAAGGCATGGGATGGCGAGAAGTATGTGGACGTAGACAACTGGGATACCTATTCAGGGAAGTGGGAGTGGGTTTTCCTGACCAACGCCTTCTGGGGTGAAGACGGCGTGGGAGACTGGACCCTGACCATGGCAGATATGCGGGCAGGGGAAACCGGAACCTGGAACAGTTATAATGTCTGTCTCCACATGGGACAGATGTTGCTGCAGACCGAGGGCACCATGACCATGAGCGCGGACATAAACGCCGACTCCCTGTCGCTGACGAATTCCGGTACGACCTTTGTGAACCCAAGCGGCCGGACTTTTCAAGTTAAGAGAGATGTTATTGTTCAGGCAGGAGAACTCGTGGTGAACGGGCAGATTACCGAGAAACCCGGCTCATTTGGCAACCGTTTGAGCCTCAGTGGCGGCACGGTCAGCGGGACGGGCCATATTGCCGCTTCCCGGGGATTCTATAA
>JAFGWZ010000014.1 GCA_016936905.1 Deltaproteobacteria bacterium
AAAAAAACACTCTTGGAGCGAGAAGGTGTTTCATTCGAAGGCCTGTATCGGGTGAATTCATCCTGCATGTGGACGGGAGAAGGGGTATAGTTGCAATTTCGGGCTAAAGGTTAAGGGCGTAAGGCTAATGGGAAATAGGAATTGGGAAAAGGGAAAAGGGGAAACGGATATCGTAAATCGGAAATCGTAAAAAGTTGTAGATTCCTGATCAAGTCGGGAATGACAGAATACAAACTTTTTGCGACCACATCAACCCTTAGCCTATTTCCTATTTTCCCTTGCGCCTACTTCCCGTTGTCTTTCGAAACCGCCATATTGTCGCGGTGGATGATCTCGTCGTAGGGATGGCTTCCCAGGACCTGTTTTATCTTTGCCGTTTTCAGTCCCTTGATCTTGTCAATATCGAGAGAACTGTAGTTGACGAGGCCCTTGGCAAACACTTGCCCGCTCTCATCAAGGCAACTGACGGGGTCGCCGACGGAGAAATCTCCCTCAACAGCGAGGACGCCTCCCGGGAGGAGGCTCTTGCCCTGACGGGTGATCGCGCTTTTAGCTCCGTCGTCGATATAGAGCTTGCCTCGTGATCGCAGCGTGTAGGCAATCCAGTGTTTCTTGCTCTTCAGATGCTCATCCATGGGAAGAAAGAGGGTTCCCACATCTTTTCCGGAAAAGATATCGCTGAGAATGCCTTTTTTCTTGCCCGGGACGATAATGAACGGTATCCCGAATGCCGTTACCTTTTTGGCAGCCATAACCTTGCTCTTCATGCCTCCCATGCCCACCGGGTCTGCCTCAGTCGACGCTGCCTGTTCAATGGCGTCGGTGATATCTTTAACGAGAGGGATCAGTTTCGACCTCTTCTTATCTTTCGGGTTTCTGTCATAGAGCCCGTCGGTGTTGGTCATGTTGATAAGGATATTCGCCTCCATTATATTGGCCATCATCGAAGCGAGGTTGTCATTGTCGCCGAACTTGATTTCTTCAACGGCGACGGTATCGTTTTCATTGATAACAGGAATGACCCCCCAGTCAAGAAGGGTATTTAACGTATTGCGGGTGTTGAGAAACCGTGTCCTGTCCGTGAGGTCGCTCATTGTCAGGAGCATCTGGGCGACGATAAGATTGTGTTTCCCGAAGGCATTGGAATAGACCCTCATCAGGCGGCCCTGGCCGATGGCGGCGGCGGCCTGTTTTTCCGGAAGGCTCTGCAGCTTGTGCTTGAAACCCATCCTGTGTCTTCCCGAGGCAATGGCTCCCGATGAAACGACAACAAACTGATATCCTTCACCGGTGAAGGCGGCGATCTCGTCGACGATATGTTCGATAATGGTCAGATCGAGACCGTTTTCTCCGGTTAACACGCCGCTCCCGATTTTTATCAGGATTCGTCTGGCATGCTTGAGTATGTCCTTCCGTTCGGTATTCATGTTGACTCCTCGTGCAAATCTGTTTTTATGGATCGGGCGATCTCCCATATCAGATCGGTGATGCCCGCTCCCGTTACCGCCGATATGGGGAACGCCTTGACGTTGTTGCCTTTGAATATTTCAATTTCCTCAGTCAGTCGCTCCAAGGTAACGGGAAGATCGCACTTGTTTATCGCCACGATCTGCTTTTTCTCAGCCATGGACGGGCTGAATCGAAAAAGTTCATTATTGATGACTTCAAAATCGTTCCACCCACCCGTATACGGTTCCCTGGAAATGTCGATGACGTGGACAAGGACGGATGTCCGTTCCACGTGGCGGAGAAACTTTGTTCCAAGGCCCACGCCGCGATGCGCTCCTTCTATCAGTCCAGGAATGTCGGCGACAACGAAGCTGTCATGATCACCATAGTGTACCACGCCGAGATTCGGCGTTAATGTGGTAAACGGATAGTCGGCTATTTTCGGTTTTGCCGCCGAGATTCTGGAAATGAGGGTCGACTTACCCACGTTGGGACAGCCGATGATCCCCGCATCGGCAAGGAGTTTCAACTCAAGGTTGATCCACCGCTCCTCTCCTTCCATTCCCGGTTGAGCGTATCTCGGTGCCCTGTTCGTTGCCGTCGCAAAGCGCGCGTTGCCCCGCCCGCCAAGCCCCCCTCTGGCAATGATGAATGATTGTCCTTCTTCCACCAGGTCTGCCAGGACCGCTTCCGTCCCGGCGTCTTTCACGACGGTTCCCACGGGGGTCATGATCTCGATGTCCTGCCCGTTTCTGCCACTCCGGTTGCTTCCCTCTCCGTGGGCGCCCCGCTTGGCAACATGGTGCTGGTTGTATTTCAGATGGAGCAGTGTCCGATAGCCCCGGGAAGCCCTGATGGTAACGTCTCCTCCCTTGCCGCCGTCACCGCCGTCGGGGCCGCCTTTCGGGACATACTTTTCTCTTCTGAAGCTGACACAGCCTCTGCCGCCGTCGCCGGCCTTGACATAAATTTTTGCTTCATCTATGAATTTCATCGTACCGTTACACCGGACTCACCTTTTTCCCGGTGAATGCGCCTCTCATCATGAAAGATTTGAGCACCCGAGCCCTCCCGCTATCCAGAAACAAAAAAGGCGTCAGTTTCGATACATTGTCCTGTATTCAACCAACACCTTTTCGATTGCCGATAAATTGTAGTAGAACAAGGTGCATAAAGAATAAACGGGCTTATTTATTCTCTAGCACGGGTATACGCTGACTTTCTTCCTGGTCTTGTCTTTTCTTTCGAACGTTACGACTCCATCGACTTTCGCAAAAATACTGTAATCTTTGCCCATACCGACATTGTTGCCCGGATGTATTTTCGTTCCAAGCTGGCGTACGATAATGGAACCGGCAGTTACCGCCTGTCCTCCGAACACCTTGACGCCTCGCCGCTGTCCATGACTGTCTCGTCCGTTACGAGAGCTTCCCTGCCCCTTTTTATGAGCCATTGTCTCTTATCCTCCGTTACATGGAAATGCCCTTGATTTTCAATACCGTCAGTTGCTGGCGATGTCCCGTCTTTTTGCGATACCCTTTTCTCCGTTTCATCTTGAAAACGGTTATTTTCGGACCCTTCGTCTGAGCAATGATTTCGCCGGTAACCGTGGCTCCCTCAACTACGGGCTTTCCTACCGTGATATCTCCGTCCCTGGAAATCATCAATACATCGTCGAATGATACAACGTCACCCCGGGTTCCGATTATTTTCTCGATTTCCAAGACGTTGCCTTCCGATACCCTGTACTGTTTTCCTCCGGTCTTTATGACTGCGTACATATTCCTCTAAACCCTTCTCGAATGAAGTTGAAAGCGCTTATTATATGAATCCGGCACCCTTTGTCAATAGTAAAGTGAATCCGTCATCGAATTATTTACGGTCAGGGCTCCCGTATTTTCGTAACGGGCCGTACAGTCAACTGCTTTTTTTTACCTTTAGCCCTGAGCCTTGTTGTTTCATTTGCTTTTTTTATCTTTAGCCCTTTGCCCTTGGCCTTGAGCCTTGTTGTTTCATTTTATAGCATAAATTAAGTGTGTTACAAAGTGATAATATGATACATGACACCCGTTTATGGAAACGACGATAACCCCGAGCCGGCGCAGGAAACGGCAGTTTCAAGCGGCCGTCTATGCTTACTATGACAATCACGGACGAGACCTGCCGTGGCGGAAGACCGAAGACCCCTACGCGATTGTCGTTTCGGAAGTGATGCTCCAGCAGACCCATGCCTCCCGTGTCATTGAGAAGTACCGGCAATTCATGGAGGCGTTTCCCACGGTCCAGTCGCTTGCGGGGGCACCGTTGAGTGAGATTTATCCCCTATGGCAGGGACTTGGATATAACCGCCGGGCCCTTTCGCTGAAAAAGCTCGCCGAAATCGTGGTTACCGACCATGACGGCAAAATTCCCGTGGAGTTCATCCATCTTGTAAAACTGCCCGGCATCGGGCCGGCCACGGCCAATTCGATCCTGGCCTTTGCCTTCAATCGGCCTGTCGTGTTTATTGAGACAAATATCAGGGCCGTTTTCATCCACCACTTTTTCAGGGACCGTCACGACATCCAGGACAGCGAAATACTTCCCCTGGTGGAGCAAACCCTTGACGGGAACAATCCGAGGCGATGGTATAATGCCCTGATGGACTACGGCGGCGCGCTGAAAAAGAAGTTCGCCAATCCCGGAAGGAAAAGCGCCCATTATAAAAAACAGGCTCCCTTCGACGGGTCGGACAGGCAGGTCAGGGGGGCGATTCTCAAAGTGTTGATGGAAAGTCGGCGGTGTACGCCGTCGAAATTGATCGATGCGTTGCCCTATGACGCGTCGGTCATTATTGAGAATATGAAGCGGCTCGTGAAAGAGGGGCTGGTTGAGGAGAAGGGAAACTATATTCGTATCGCGTGAGCGCCGGTTACCCCCCCGTCTGAAATCAGGGCATACACATTCATCGTTGTTCGATAATCTTTCCGCCGGACCGTTCGATAACGTCGCGGTATTTGGCGTGGATCATCTTCCTGTCGAATTCATTGAACTCGTCCAGCATGGCCGCCTGCTCCTCTTCGGAAAGGTAATCAAGGATCGGGTAGAAGAAATGTTTGTCTTCCTTTTCGATATGTTTCGGATAGAGGTTTGACAGCTCAATGAGACATTCCTTGATGGTTTCCGACGCAGCGCTCTCTCCTTTCCCGTATTTCTCCCGGGACTTTCTGAGACTTCCCACCAGATCCCTGGCCCGGACATGCTCGTTCGTCAGTTCGGACATGACCTTCGCAAGGTCCGATGATAGTTCTTTCGTTGCCAGGTCCCTGAAGAGGATATCTTCTTCCTTTCCATGGTGGGTTCGGTCTGCGTAAACTCTGAAGAAATCGACGGCCGTGTCGATGAAGTCCACGTCGGGAATATTTGTCCGCTCGATGCGATCGACTTCTTTTTCCATCAACGGTACTATTTGTTCGATAAGACGGTGTTCCCACATTAATGGTCCTATAGGTTTCATGACAGCACCTCCCGGTGGTTATTGCGAGCAGTCGGGTCGTTTCTCCAGCCACGATCAGGAAGAAATGGCCTTGATGAAAGACCGTTGAACGAAAAAGACATAAGCAAGGCGTCACACCGCGATAGACTGTTCACGCAGTTTCATTTGTCTGAGCTTCAATGTTGCGAAAGTGATCATTAATCATTTTCCGGTCTTTCCAGATATAGTTGATTATATCACAGGGAGAAGCGTTTTCCTTCCTGACCCATCCCGGACACATAGCTGACACGGTGTATCTTTCCGTGCCATTATCCCAGTGAATCGTAATCGTTCCGCCGTTTTTACCCATGAGTGGCAGGAAATAGCAGAAATTATTGCCCCGTCTGATCTCATCGGCGATATCCTCAGCGTCCTTTTTCGATTTTATTCGAAACGATCTATCACGCATCATAACATATTTACCCATAATCATAAAAAAATCGTTCAAAACTTTTTGGTCTTCGCTACCGGACATTTCCGCCGCTTTACGTTCATTTATTCTCAATCACCTTTGCCGCAGGGAAGGGCACGCCGCCCACCTCGTCTCGCTGTAGCCGAGGGATGAGCGGCGTTTCTGATCGAAATTGTTATTCCGTTTTCACGGTGATCTTCTTAACGGCAGCCTTTGCCTGTTCCGTTTTGGGAACGGTGATGTGCAGGATGCCCTTCTTAAAGGTGGCCGAGGCCTTATCCGTGTCCACTTCTTCAGGAAGGGGAATGACGCGCTGAAAGGACCCGTACCGTCGTTCCACATGCCAGTAATTCTCCTCTTTTTCTTCTTTTTCTTCTTTCTTCTCGCCTTTCAGTGTCACCATATTCCGTTCGAGGAGGATGTCGATGTCCTTGTCGTCCATCCCTGGAAGTTCCGCCGTGATGATAAACGTCTTCTCGTCCTCCTTTACGTCGATGTGGGGAGCGAACTGTTCCCGCACCTCGCCGAACGGTTCGATCGCAAAGTCACGGAAGAACGAGTCGAACATTTCGTTCATCCGCTGCTGGAGGGCGAAAAAGGGATGACCCTCCTCTTCGCGCCGGGCGGAAACGCCCCGTTCTCCTCTGCGGATTGGAAGTAAATCTTTCAGTTGCATGGTATATACCTCCTCTTATGCCGTTTTGACCGTAATTTTTTTTGGTTTTACCTTTTCGGCTTTGGGAAGGGTAAGCCGCAGGACGCCGTCCTTGACGCTAGCCCCGATTTTGTCCTGATCGATTTCATCGGTTACCGTGAATGAGCGCCGGTAATCGCCGATGCTGTATTCGGCGTAAGCGATGTCATAGTCCTCGTGGTATGCGGCGTCTACCGTTCCGTAGATCGTCAGCACGCCCTTTTCCAGGGTGATGTCCACATGACTCTCATCGACACCGGGCATGTCTGCAAACAATATGATCGAATCGGTTTTCTCTATGATATCCGTCCGCGGTACAAATACCCGCCGAGGCCGTGTGCTTTCGGCCTGCAGAGATGCCTGTTCTCTTCGGCTCTCAAGTGCTTTTCCTGGTTCCGCCATGTCATACACCTCCTTTCCTCAGTCACTCTTAATGGTGATTTTCCGAGGTTTGTCGTTTTCAACCCGGGGAAGTTTTACGTTCAGTATTCCCCTTGCATATGATGCGTCGACTTTATTTCCGTCAACCCTGAAAGGGAGCCTTACTTTTCTACTGAACGTGCCGTGGGGCCGTTCCTGCCGGTGGTATGCCTCTCCCTCCTGCAGTTCTTCCACTGCTCTCGAGCCGCTGATGGTGAGAAGATCCCCTTCTACGGAAATGTTGACGCTTTCCGGGGAAATGCCGGGTATCTCGGCGGTTGCCAGCACTATGTTCTCCCCCGACCAAAGATTGATCGAAGGGAAACTCTGTGAATAAGGAATGCTGGTGCCCGAAAAGAGACGCCCTACTTCCCGCTGCATACGGTCGAGTTCGAGCCACATGTCCTGCATCCAGTTAAATTCTCGGAATCCTGGTATCCACATTGTTTCATCCTCCTTTCCTCTCATGTTTTTTTATTAAGAAAGCGGTGTTTCACTTATGGTGAGAATAGAACATCTCTCGCAGTCAACATAATGATATAATTGATATAATCGATCCTTGACCATAAAATAACCATGATTTTCGACTTGTCAAGTTCCATTGAAACTGATTTTATGTTAACGGAATCTATCATCATCCTGTGTACTTCCTGAACGTGTCCTTCTCTTAAAACTCTTTACAGGATCCGGGCAACCGGCCGTGCAGTCGACGCCTTCGCCCTGAGCCCTTCGCCATGAGCCTATCTCAGATTTGTCTTTACTCAGAGTCAAAATCCCTTTAGTATACCGGTCTGTCAATGGCGAAACGACAGTACTGAGACGAGGGTCGGTCATGATAGACAGGGTGAAAGAACTTTATCATCATTACTACGGCGTAGTCATGGATTGGTACAATGGACTGGACCAGGTCATGCAGTATGGTGTCCTTTTCTTCGGAGGGGTCCTGATCCTTTTGATCGTCATATTTTTCATGTTGAACAAAATGTCGAAATAACGGAAGAATCGTTGACCATGAAATTATCTGTCCCGCGGTGGAGGTACCATGAATCCTCGATTTTGTTCCCGATGCGGGAGGCCGCTCGAGATCCGGCCCGATGACGGGAAAGAACGCCCATACTGCCGACACTGCGGGGTCTTCGTTTATAGTAATCCCACCGTGGGAGTCGCCGTTATTGTCGTCGAACGCCATGAGATCCTGCTGGCAAGGCGTCTCGGATCGTATGAAGGCATGTGGTGCATTCCCTGCGGGCATGTCGAGTGGGATGAGGATATACGTGTGGCAGCCCGGCGGGAGTTCATGGAAGAGACGGGGATTGATGTGGCCGTCGGGCCGGTCTTTGCCGTCCATTCAAATTTCCATGATCCGGAAAAGCAGACGGTGGGAGTCTGGTTCTGGGGGACTCCCATGGGTGGAGATCCGAGGCCAGGAACCGACGTGAGTGACGTCACGTTTTTCCCTGTTCACGCCCTTCCCGAAATGGCCTTCCCCACCGACCTCATGGTGTGCGAGCAGCTTCGATGCTGCCTTGAGTCAAATGTTATTCCCATGTGGCTGCGGTCATGCTTTGGAGAAGACTGGTCGACGTGAGTAACCGGTAACCGCCGCCGTCCGTTTCGGTGAAGCATAACAGGAGGGAAGGGGAATGATCGACAGAAAAAGCAGCGTGGCCGTTGTCGGTGCCGGGGCGATCGGCGGGGTCACCGCGGCATTCATGGCGAAAGAAGGATACGATGTCGAGGTGGTCTGCAAGTATCAGGACCTTGCCGACAGGATACGAAGCGAGGGGCTTCGTGTTTTCGGCGCCAGAGGCGATTTTACCGTCTCCATGCCGGCGGTTGCCCGTGTTGCCGACTTGAGTGATAAGAAGGACGTGGTCTTTCTTGCCACGAAGGCGACGGACATGCTTGCGGCGGCACGGGATCTTCTACCGTTACTCCGGGATTCGTCGGTTATCGTTTCCATGCAGAACGGAATCTGCGAAGATGCCCTCGCCCGGGTCATGGGTAGAAATCGCGTCATCGGCTGCGTTGTCGGATGGGGAGGGACGATGCATCGCCCGGGCGAGCTTGAAATGACGTCCACCGGGGAGTTTGTCATCGGCAATATCGACAATGAACCTGACGACCGCCTCCTGTCTGTTAAGGAAATGCTCGAGGCGGTTCTTCCCGTGGAAATCTCTCGGAACATCATGGGCAGTCTCTATTCCAAGCTGATCATTAATTCCTGCATTACCTCGCTCGGCGCCGTCTGCGGGCTCTATCTGGGAGAGATGCTTGCCGTCAGGAAGATTCGGAATATATTCGTGGAAATCATGCGGGAGGCGCTGGCCGTCGCCGGCGCGATGGGGATAACGGTCGAGGTGTATGCCGGCAAGATCGATTACTACAGGCTCCTCAGCGGGTCAGGATTCTTCGGTTACCTGAGGCGCCATGGGCTGATCCGCATGGTAGGGTTTAAGTATCGCCGGTTGAAATCGTCGATGCTCCAGTCGCTCGAACGGGGAAAGCCGACAGAGATAGATTATCTGAATGGATACATATCGGAAAACGGGGCGAACTATGGGGTTCCGACTCCCGTTAACGACAGGATTATCTCGATTGTCAAGGACATCGAGGCGGGAAAGAAATCTATCTCTCCCGACAATTTTGATGACCCGTTTTTCTCCCCGTTTGCGTAATGGAGATGCTCCGGTGTGAAAAGATTGCTGCGTCAGTTGTTTAATCGAACGTTTTATCAGGTTTTTCTGTTTACTTTGCCGGCGCGTTTCTCGGGGCTCTTGCGGGAGAGATTGCGGCACGGAAGGGAGGAAGCGACGCCCTCCGGGCCGGATGCGGCGTTTTTGTCGGAATCATGGTGAGCACGAGACTGAAACTCGCCTTTACCGGTGTCATTCTGTTCTTCTATCTTAAGGAAATGATTGCGGGATAGAGGCGATGAGGAGAGATGTTCTTGTTCTTTTGGCTCGGTTTGTATACAATACCCACATTCGGCTTTTTCCCATGGGGCGCTTTCGATGGCGATTGTGCGCCGTGCGGCCGGTCCGTGATGGCATCGTGGGCAACACTGTCATGAGGAGGAATGAAACAATGACGCGAATAATGGTGAAGAAAGAAATGTGGGCTGTCGTCGCAGCCTTGGTCGTAGGCCTTTTAATCGGATTGGCTCCATGCGAACAGAGTGCCTGGGCCGTGGACTTTTCTGCGGACCAGGTGACGGTTGATGCCAACGGCAAGATCATTGCCGAGGGTAAGATTTATATGAGTTCGAAAGGGGCCAGGATGGAGTATGCCGCTCCTGAAGGAAAAGGGGATATGATCAGTATCTTCCGGAAGGATAAAAAACTGATGTGGATGGTGAATCCCGCCGCGAAGAAGTATATGGAAGAAGCGTTTGATGAGAATAAGATGAAGGAGGCGTTTAAAATGACCGTTGGCCGCACGGTAAAAGTGCTGGGGACGGAAAAAGTCCAGGGATTCAAGTGTACAAAGAAGAGTGTGGAAACGACGACGACATTTCTGGGGATCAAGAATACGAGCGAATCCACTATCTGGGAATCGGACCGGTTTGGCATGCCCCTTAAGACCCAGACCAAGGATGGAACCGTTTCTGAATTGCGGAATATTAAAATAGGAAAGCAGCCGGGGAAGTTGTTCGAAGTGCCTGCCGGGTACACCAAGGTATCAAACATAATAGCCCTTTTTGGAGACGGCCAAGAGGGCTCCGGCTCGGGCAAAGAGGGTGAGCAGGGGTCGTTCACGGATATTCAGAAAAACATATCCGACAAGTTCAAGAACTTCAAATGGCCCTTCGGCGGGGATAAGAGTGGAGAGACGGCGAAGTAGCGTCACGGCGCTCTCTTATACCGGTGAACGGAGAAAGTTTGTCCTTGATTAGCGTCAATGAATACGAGACAATGCCATACAGTGTCTCTGGTGGTGATATCGTTAAACCTTGGATGAAAAAGGAGGGTTGTCATGTATGAGAGAATCCTGTATCCAACGGACTTTTCAGATGAGGCGGTTAAGGCGGTAGAGTACATCAAGGAACTCAAGGGGGCGGGGGCAAAGGAAGTCGTTATCCTCCATGTGATCGATCGACGGGGGCTCAACGATCTGGCTCGATTTGCCAAGAAAGATTTTTCCGGCATCCTCGTTGATATGGAACAAAAGGCACGGGGAGAGATCAGGCCCGTGGAGGAGGAACTGAAGGGAGTTGGCCTGAAGGTAAAAATAAGAGTAGAGCAGGGTGGGCCATGCAACGAAATCCTTCGGGTTGCAGATGAAGAAAAGGTATCGATCATCATTGCCGGGTCACATGGAAAAAGCAATATCGATAGCATGCTTCTCGGATCGGTCTCGTACAAGCTCGTCAAAAGGGTCAACATACCGATACTGGTCATCAAAAAATAAATCAACGGAAACGGAGGAAGGTATCGTCTGAACAGTCCTGTCCAAAGCTTCCGGCCCATTCCGGTTCACCACGAGATGAAAGCAACAGATCTGTACTGTACCAAGTGTAAGCGGTCATATGAGATAACAAGGATCGATCCCCGATGCTCGGTGTGTCATGAACCACTCGAGGTGGCAATGGTTGAACGGGGAGCCATTGCCGACGGTAATGCGCTCAGACAGACGATTTTCGAGAGATACGCCGACTTCTTTCCTTTTGATGAAATTGACCCCGGTCTGTCTCTTTCCGAAGGGTTCACGCCGCTTGTTCCTTCCAGGATGACGGCGTCCCGACTCGCCGTCAGAAATATATTTTTCAAAAATGAAACAGAGAATCCTACCTGGTCGTTCAAGGACCGTGGAACGGCCGCCGGCGTTCAGCATGCTGTGAGCTGCGGATGCGGCCGTATCGGGACCGTGTCGTCAGGGAATATGGCGGTCTCCGTTGCCGCCTATGGTGCCCGGGCAGGCCTCACGACTTTTGCTCTGGTGAGCGCCTCGATTCCGACGGAGAAGCTCAGCCCCATCGCCGTGTATGGGGCCACGGTGATCCGGGTCGACGGCGATTATGGCGACCTTTACTTTCAAAGCCTCGAGATCGGAAAACGGCACGACATCTATTTCATCAATTCCGATGTGCCGTTCCGGGTGGAAGGCTCGAAATCGATAGCCTTTGAGATCTGTGAACAGACGAACTTCGACGTGCCCGACTTTGTCGTTGTGCCCACGAGCTCCGGTGGAAATTTTCGGGGGATTCTCAAAGGTTTTGAAGAATTCAAGCGGTGCGGATTGATTGCGGACGTTCCCACCATGGTCTGTGCCCAGGCTGCCGGGTGTTCTCCCATACACAGAGCGTATGTGAACAATGATCCTGTAATCTCACCGGTGGACCATCCGGAAACGATTGCCCACGCGATCGAAAATCCCTTCCCGCCCAGCGGCAATCAGGTGCTGCGAAAGCTCAGGGAAACCGGCGGCCTCTCTGCCGCCGTTACCGACGATGAGATCCTGCAGGCTCAGAAAGAGCTTGCCGATGAGGGGATATTCGGACAGCCAGCATCCGCCGTTCCCCTCGCCGCGGTCAGAAAGCTGCGGGACAGGGGCATAATAACGGAGGATCACACGGTGGTCTGTATTGTGACCGGCAGCGGGCTGAAGTATACCGCCGTATACGGCCGGTATGACCTGACCGTGCTTTCCTGCAGCTCGGCGGAACTGGAAATGATGATTACAGAGCAGCAGTAATGATGGAGACGAAAAGGAGCTTTTCATGAAGATTACCGTCCTGAATGGAAGTCCGAAAGGGAAAAAGAGCGCCACCATACACTACGTCCATTATATTCAGAAACGATTTCCCCACCATGAACTGAACATTATCGATATATCGCAGAGGATCAACAGGATCGACAGGGACGAAAATGCCTTTCGGGAGATTATCGATCACATCGATTCGTCGGACGGAGTTCTCTGGGCGACGCCGGTCTATGTAACGCTCGTTCCGTCTCAGTTCAAGCGGTTTATCGAACTGGCCTTCGAACGGGGAGCGGCGACGGCTTTCAAAGATAAATACGCCGCCGTGCTTGTGACGTCGATTCACTTCTTCGATCACACGGCATGCAACTATCTCGCCTCCGTATGCGAGGACCTGGGTATGAAGTATGTCGGATCGTTTTCACCGGATATGTATGATCTCATCCGAACGAAGGAACGACAGCGACTGGTCGGGTTCGCGGAGGATTCTTTCACTGCCGTCGAAAACCGCCGTCCCACGGCACGGCAGTTCGCCCCCATTGTATACAATCCGATCACCTATGAACCGGGAGACGGGAGCCGGCCGATAGATCCGGGGGACAAAAAAATCCTCGTCGTTACCGACGGCATGCAGAGGGGCCCGAATCTTGCGGGGATGATCGATCGATTCAAGAGGTCATTTTCCCGCGATATCGAGGTTGTCTCCCTTTCGGACATCGACATCAAGGGAGGGTGCCTCGGGTGCTGCCAGTGCGGTCTCGACGGTGTCTGCGCCTATGACGGAAAGGACGGGTACATCGATTTTTATAATTCGAAGGTCAAGACCGCCGACATCCTCGTGTTCGCCGGTGAAATCAGGGACCGCTATTTATCATGGAAATGGAAACAGTTCTTCGACCGGCGATTTTTTCATACCCATATCCCGTCGCTCATGGGGAAACAGGTAGGATTCATAATCTCGGGGCCGCTGAGCCAAGTCCCGAACCTGCGTCAGATTTTCGATGCCTATTCAGAGTGGGAACAGGCAAATCTCGTGGATTGCGTCACCGATGAGTATGACAGTTCCTCGACGATCGACGATCTGCTCCAGGGAGTGGCGGAACGCCTTGTCCGGTGCGCCGACCGTCGCTATGTCAGACCGGAAACATTTCTCGGTCACGGCGGGAGAAAGATATTCAGGGACGATATCTGGGGAAGGTTGCGTTTTGCCTTTCAGGTGGATCATAACTACTACAAACGGCACGGATTGTATGATTTCCCCCAGAAGCGGTATAAAATGAGATTCTTCAACTGGAAGATGATGCTTCTCACCAGGATACCGGCTGTTCGAAAGGCGTTTCCCGACCGCACCGTGGACGAAATGATCCGCCCCCACCAGAATGTAATCCGTGACATGGATAAAGAGTGACCGTTGAAAGTATTTGACAGCTCCCGGTCATGATTTTATAGTGCAACATTATTGACACTGAAAAATTGCCCGAATTCTTACTTTCAGACCAGGGGAAAGAGGCATAAGGCTAAGGGATAAGGGCAAAAGGCCAAGGACGGGCAACTCGGTATTTGCCTTGCCATGTGCCCTGTGCCTAGAGCCTTTTTTATGATTTCCCATGACGGTGGAGTTTTTTGATAAATGGAGAAAATGCGCATGATTACCTGGAGCAGAAAAATACCGTTCATCATAACGGCGGGACTTGTTGTCGTTTTATTAATCCAGGCCTTACCGGCGGGTGCCGTCACATGGGAAGAAAGGCCTGTCCTGGTGTGGGAAAAGCTGGCCCTTGAAACCTTTGCCGTCAATAATTACGACAAGGTCATTGCCATGGTCCAGGGGCAGACCGATGACCCCAACGGCAATGCCCCCCTTCTTATTTATTTCTGCCACGCACAGAAATATTACCTTGAAAAGGACAGGGCTTCAGCAGTTTTTTATAAACAGCAGTATGCCCCGATGCTGGGCAGGTTAGCGGGAGCGAATCTGGCGGTACTGACCCGGCTTGTCTCCATGCCGCAGACATCATGGAACGGCGATGTGAACGGGAAGTTTATCAAAGCGGCGTTTGAAAAACCGGGCAATGAGCAGTATCTGGGAGCAATCCTTTTTTACCTGAGCAGCACCACGCCGGAGGTCTCCAACGGGGCGGTGGGAGGGCTCTGCGCCATTCTCCGGGGCAAGCGTGAGATTGTCATGAACGGTGGAACCCTGAGCCGGGAAGACCGGGAATGGATGAGCGATCCGATGCTCCTGAAGCTGCTCATACGCAAGACCGGAGAGTCCGTCAACCCCCCGTCGGGATTTATGGCGAAGCTGCCGGCGATCGCGCGGAAAAAGATTATGGGCGGGTCCTCGATGTGCCTGGCGCTGATAGAGGACCCTGCCCTTCCTCTGTTGCGGGAAGCGGCGGGTATGGGAAACGCCAACGCGGCGAGCACGATAGGGCTGGTCATGGATGCCCGTGGCGAGCGTCTTGCCCGGTATCCCAGCAGTACCTGGTACAGTGCAACGGGGAAATAGTCGGGGAACTGCCGGCTTGATATGGGAAAGGGCCCGCAAATTTAAAGGAGATGGAAGATAATGCGTCGTTTGACAGGAAGAATCATTTTTATCACCGTGCTTTCCTGGTGTTTCGGCGTATCGGCGATACCTTACCTGTGGGCGGCTGAAAATACGAGGATCGCGATTGTCGATCTCGATTCACAGGGCGACAAGGCAAAAGAGGATGAGTTGGGAACGATGGCGTCTCAACTGCTGACAGCCGAATTCGTCAAGACAGGGCGGTTTGACGTCATCGAGCGACGGGCGTTGAAGAAGATCGTGGAGGAACAGCAGCTCGGCCTCAGCGGACTGGTCGACGCCGATACGGCGGCCCGACTGGGGCGCGTCCTCGGTGCCACGTATATCGTGACGGGTGCCGTCATCAGTTACCCCCGCGGCATGGATCTCGTGGTGAAGATAGTTGAAACGGAGAGCGCGTCGATCAAGGTCGCCGATCGCCTGTCGGCAGGTACCTCTGCGGCGCTGTTCCGCAAGATCCCCGGTTTTGTATCGCAGATTGCCGATCAATTCC
>JAFGWZ010000002.1 GCA_016936905.1 Deltaproteobacteria bacterium
ACGGCCAGAAGCGCTTTATCGTCGGCGGCGAGGGGGCGGACTATTTTCTCGTCTATGCCCGTACCGATTTCGATCCCAAAGGGAAACCGCAGGAATCGATTACCGCTTTTATCGTCGATCGGAGCCCCGGGGTGGAAACAAAATACCTTTACGGCCTGATGGGGTGCCGCGGCGGCGGCACCGCCCGGCTGGTTTTCAGGGATGTGAAAGTTCCGAAAAAGAATATCGTCAGCAGGTTGAACGGCGCATATGACGTCTTCAACACCATGATGATTCCCGAACGTCTCGGCACGGCGGCCATGACGATCGGAGCGGCGCAGCCCGCCGTCGATATTGCCACGAACTACACCTCGCGGAGAAAGGCCTTCGGCCAGGTGATCAATCGTTTCGAGGGGGTAAGCTTTCAGATCGCCGAGGCGGTCATGCTGCTCGACGCCGCGAGGAGCATGGCGTACACGACAGCCCGCGCCGTCGATGCCGGCATCGACATGAACCGCATTCGCAGAATGGTTTCCGAATCGAAGAAATTCATAACCGAATCGTGCCAGAAGGCGGTCCATAATGCGATGCAGGTCGTGGGGGGAATCGGGTACACGAACATCTTCCCCATCGAGCGTATCCACCGTGATATTCGCCTGGCATCGATCTGGACGGGCACAAGTGAAGTCATGGCTATGATCGCCGCTCACGAGTGGTACCGGGAATATTTCGAAACAAAAAGGCAGCGGCTTGCCCGTGATTTCGAGAGGGACGCGGAAGAGGCCGACGCGGCCGATGAAAAGATTTACGAATAGGGAACGGTTCTTCTGCCAGCCTATTAAAGAAGAATCCCGTCGCCTTCTTTCATGAGGCAAAGGGCATAATTCGCAATGAGAAGGCCGGCATTCCCGTCGTCAGGCCGGCCTTCTCCGCACTATCTGAATACCGATGACGGAAAATACCTCTTCGCCATGCTGGTTTTTTGCGGCGTACCTGAAGCGGATCGTGCCGCGGTCGGAATATTTCTGTGACGGCTTCGTATCAAGGACCTCCGCCGTCGCGTACAGCGTATCGCCCGGCCTGACCGGCTTGAGCCATCGCATTTCGTCAAAGCCGGGAGAACCAAGATTGTTATCAAGCATCCCCGTCATGAGCAGCAATCTGAACGTAATCGCAACCGTGTGGATGCCGCTCGCCACAAGGCCGCCGAAAATCGATTGTTTACCTGCCTCAACATTGGTGTGAAACGGCTGGGGATCGTAGCGCATGGCAAAATCAATAATCTGGCTTTCAGATAATGTCATGCCGGGAGAGGCAAAGCTTTCGCCGACGGCAAAATCATCAAAATAGACTGAAGCCATTCTTTTTCCCTCCCCCATGTTTGTGGCGGCATTGCCGGAATCGTATATAACGAAAGACCTACAGAAGATATGCCAGCAGGAAGATTCCCAGGAGAAGGATCGTCAGGCCGGTGAAACGGATGGTCTCATCACTCGCCGTTTCATACCACCAGTTGATGATGCTTTCTACCTTCTCGTAAGGTCCCTTCAAGAGGTAGACTCCCTTGGCGCAGGAAATGATGCCAAGAATCAGGGCGAGCCACAGAATCCTCTCACTGAAGAAGCTGCCGATAATGAGAAGCGCTCCCAGGAGAATGGCAATGACGGACCACAACGGGTAATACTCCCGCCGTGCAAATTGTCCAAAGAACTTTCTTGTCCTATCGGTATAAATGACAAGAGACGTTCCCATCACGATCCACAAGATGGAGAAAACATAAACGATGATGTAAATGACATTTTTCATATTCCGCTGTCTCCTGAATGGTAGTGTTTCCTCTCACCACTCCGTACATGGGAATGCGCCGGAGTGTTCCGCCCGGATTGAACGGCAGTAACCGCGGATGCCCGGAGCGTGAAAGCGCCCTCGCTGTGCTATAGTAAGTGTTTGAACATGGCCATGACTTCTTCGATGGCACTGCCAAAATGCACGGCCCCTTCCATTTTCGTTATATCGGGCAGTCGGTCGGCAATCAATTCCGGTGTAACCGAATCGGTGGGCTTAAATCTCACCCCTCGACTTTCAACAATCTGCACCTTCGCATAGTATCCACCGCCCGCCGAAATGATTTCTCCTGAGAGGGTACACTGTTCACTGGAAAGATATGCCACCACCGCTGCAACAAGTTCCGGTTTCAACGCCGATAGGACCGCCTCGGGATATACCCCCTCTCCCATCCTTGTCGCCGCGATGGGTGCCACCGTGTTGACCAGGATATTATGTTTCGCCCCCTCTTGCTTCAGGGCATTCATGAATCCTACAATGCCCATCTTGGCCGCGCCATAGTTCGTTTGTCCGAAATTGCCGTAGAGACCGGCCGCCGATGTCGTATTCACAATTCGGCCGTACTTATTTTCCAGCATAATAGGATATACCGCTTTCGTCATATAGACTGTTCCGAGAAGATGGACGGAAATTACCTTTTCAAAGTCAGCCATCTCCATCTTTGCAAACGATTTATCTCGCAATATTCCAGCGCTGTTGATGAGGATATCCACCTTTCCATAGGCATCACAACACGCCTTTACCACACTCCCGGCGCCTTGGATCGACGAAATATCGTTATAGTCTGCCACAGCTTCTCCGCCCTGTGCCCTGATTTCATCGACAACCTTCTGTGCCGGGGTTTCCGAGTGTCCTGATCCATCCATCGAACCGCCCATGTCATTGACGACAACACGAGCCCCCCGG
The DNA here is from genome assembly GCA_016936905.1 of Deltaproteobacteria bacterium. Lineage (GTDB taxonomy): Bacteria > Desulfobacterota > Syntrophia > Syntrophales > UBA6807 > DSDU01. The sequence continues at coordinate 2,731 of JAFGWZ010000002.1, forward strand.
GATGCGAGGAGCAGCGCGTAGCTTCTGCCGAGTCCGATACCTGCCCCCGTAACAATCGCAGTCTTATTATCAAAACGTATATCCATGTAATTCCTCCTTGTTTACTATTCTGTGGAATGGCCGTCTCGCTGCAACACGGCCCGGCGAATTATGTGGAATCGTCATAACGGAGTTCCCGGTGAAGGGACCGCCCGCGAACTCAAAAGCATTTCAATCTGCCTGTCCTTTTCCTCCCACATCGCATTCAGCCACTCCTGAAACCGTTCCCGATATTCGAGATCGTTGAAATAATCGCCGAGCAGATCTTTATCAACGGGAAAAGACTTGACTCTTACCGTTATGTCGCTGACCTTGCCGCAGAGAAACTGCCAGAAGGTTTTTGCGCCGCCTGGATAGGCAATGGTGACGTCCACTATCCGGTGAATCTGTTCCCCCATAGCCTGAAAAACAAAAGCCGTTCCACCTGCCTTCGGCTTGAGAAGATTCTTATGAGGCGAATTCTGCTTCCGGTGTTTTTCCTCGGTAAACCGTGTTCCCTCAACGAAATTCATGACGGACACAGGAATTGTCTTAAACTTCTCACAGGCTTTCCTGGTTGTTTCCAGGTCCTTTCCCTTCAGATGGGGGTTCCTCTTGATAAATGAGGACGAATACCTCTTCATGAATGGAAAATCCAGCGCCCACCAGGCAAGACCGAGAAGAGGGACCCATATCAATTCCTTTTTTATGAAAAATTTCAGGAAAGGTATCCTGCGGTAAAAAATCTTCTGGAGTACGAGAATATCGACCCATGATTGATGATTTGACAGTACCAGGTACCATTCATGGCGGCTTAGATTGTCCACCCCCGCCACATCCCAGCAAATATTGTTGAACAGCCAGTGATTAAAGTTGTTGACGGCTATCCAGTTATTGGCGATTCGTGTAAGGATAATATTGAAGTATTTCCGCCATATCTCAATCGGTATGATGAATTTAAGAAACGCGACGACGAGAAGCTGGGGTGTCCAGAAGACAGTGTTCACTATGTACAGAATAAATGATAATCCCCCCCGAACGGGCCCGGGCAGATATCGCACCATAAATCGAACGCTCCTCCTTTTCAGAGATTCATTTTCGCTCATAGCATATTCTTTTGTTTTTTGCTATAAGGCGTCGAAGTAAATTCCCCATGGACTGTGCTGTAGTTACACCTTGTCAAAAAGGGGGTTTCGTGTAGTTGACGGCTCAATTAAGGGAAGATAGAAACCAAGGTTGGAGAACGAATCGTCCATGAATCATCTCGCTGGTTACCAGGTAAAATATCTGAGGGGTCTTGCCCACCACTTGAAACCGTCCGTGCTGATCGGACGGAAAGGAATCACACCGGCACTTATACAGGAAATCCGGGAAGAACTTGACAGGCACGAACTCATAAAAATAAAGTTCGTTGATTTCAAGGAAAAATCTCACAAAGAGAAATTATCAGCCCTTATCGAAGAAACATCACAATCTCGTTGTATCGGGACGATCGGCCATATGGCGAT
>JAFGWZ010000107.1 GCA_016936905.1 Deltaproteobacteria bacterium
ATCCGGCTTCCACCCGAATACCGTTTCAACTGCACCGTTGGCAAAGATAATCCGCCGTTCCCGAAGTACCAGCACGGCAATGTGAATAGAATCCAGGATTGATGCCTCCAGGGCCTCCAGTTCTTCAAGCTTGGTTTTCGCTTCCTTCTGTTCCGTTGTATCCCAGAGTGTTTCAATCGAACCGACGGTTTCGCCGTTGATTCCGATGAGAGGCGCCGCCGTGAAGAAAAGCCACCGCCCCGACGGGCCCATGTGAGGAAAGAAATCCTCAGCCTGATAGGCTCCCTCTATGAGGCTCGACGGGCGTGATCGTCCGTTGAAAAAGGCCTTTATCGCATCGCCGCCCGCTCCGTCGACGATCAAATCGGCCATACAGGCCTTTTGCTCATCATAAAAGGCCTTCCAGTGATTTTTCGTTCCCACCATGACTTGGGCCCGGTGACCCGTCACTACTTCTATCGCCCTGTTCCAGTGTGTCACCACATGATTTTTGTCGATGACAAAGGTGGGAATGGTATTGCCTTCAATAATCTGCGATATGGTTCGGTCCCGCCGGTCGAGATCTCGTTCAACCTCTTGAAGATGGCTTGTCCTCTCGCTTACAACATCCGACAGATAGGTCGAAAACGTGTCGAATTCCTTCCCTATAGATGCGCAGGCCTCTTCATCAAGTCCGAAGACTTCCTTGATGGTGTGCATGAGACTTTTCTGTGCATTCTCCCGTTTCTGCTCTATCTGGAGATAATCCCAGAATGACATGGCTTCAAAATGATCCATCAGGGCGACATGCTCGGGTTTCTCCTCTGTCACCATGGTGAGCAGATCGTTATCGCCGGTCAGTTCGATTATTGTATCCAGGGGGGACAGGGTAAACAGATCATGATAATCACCGGTGGTATATATTCCTTTATGGCGGGCATACAATAACCCCTCCGCCTTGTCGTTGATATCGGCAACGCCTACAATGATCGGCTTTCCTCCGCTGAAAGAGGGGTCAAGTACTATCTCCAGAATTGCCTTGCAGACTCTCCCGCCTCCGACGATAGCGACATGCCTGTTTGTCATTATGTCTTTCATGATTCTCCTAAGATCATTGAAGGAGTAAGGGCCATACGATGTCGGTGTTCATGCCGGTTTAGCCGCCGCCCAAAGCCGAACGGGCCGCCATCTTTGCCAGTTCAAGGAAAAATCCTGGAAAGATAAAGAGCAGGAACGATACGAAGGCGGTAAACACAGGAGGGGCAACTGCAAAAAACGGGGCTTCGTCCATGACGGTTGATTCATTAAAGTTATTGCCCGTCGCGAAAAACGCATTATACGCAATTGGCAGGAAGTACGCCGCGTTCAACAGGGAACTCGTCAGGAGAACAACAAGAATCGGTATCTGATGAATCTCTATGGCGCCAAGCGCGAGGTACCATTTGCTGATAAATCCTCCGAAGGGCGGAATTCCGATAACGCTGAGAGATCCAAAGAAAAAGGCGGCCATGGTAATGGGCATCTTTTTCCCGATCCCTTTCATGTCGCTGATCTTTTTCAAACCCGTGTTGACAAGAATCGCCCCGGCACAGAAGAAGAGAGTTATTTTGCCGAAGGCGTGCATGACAATGTGGACGACACCGCCGGACATTCCGATAACGCTGAGCAATCCTCCTCCCATGACGATATAGGAAAGCTGGCTCACCGTTGAGTACGCCAGCCGCGCTTTCAGATCATCCTGACGGAGAGCAAACAACGATGCGGTCAAAATGGTGATCGATATGAAGTAAATAAGAAACACATCCAGCGAGAGGGCGTGCATCAGATTGATACCGAAGACATTGAAACATATCCGTAGTACGGAGAACACGCCTACCTTGACGACCGCCACGGCGTGGAGAAGGGCGCTGACGGGAGTGGGAGCCACCATTGCCGAAGGCAGCCACGAATGGATGGGCATGATCGCCGCCTTGCCGATGCCGGCAATGTACAGGATAAAGGTTACCGTCAACATTGCATCGGAGGCTTTTCCGGTAAGGATGCCCTGGTCCGCAAAATTGAGCGTACCAGCATACAGATAGGTCAGTACGACCGCCGGCAGGAAGAACCCGATCGATGTTCCCATGAGATAGGTGAGATATTTTCGACCGGCATAACGTGCATCATGATCCTGATGATGGGTCACCAGGGAGTAAGTGGAGAGAGACAGCATTTCATAAAAGAGATACAGCGTGAGAACATTTCCGGAAAACGCCACACCGACCGCCGACGACAGCGCCAGGGAGAAAAACGCGAAAAAACGGGTCTGTGAATGTTCCTTGAGAGGACGCATGTACCCGATTGAATAAAAGGTCGTTACGATCCAGAGAGATGATGCCACCAGGGCAAAGAGCAGCCCCAGCGGGTCCACCCTGAAGGTTATCCCCACACCGGGGAGTACTTCCACCAGGCTGTAATAGATCATCTTACCGCTGAGAACGACGGGAAGCATGGACGCAACAATGCCCAGCTTGATAAAAGCAATAAGAAATGTACAGGATTCTCTGAGGTTAGGGTTTTTGCCGGCAGAAACAATCAGCAGTGAACCAATGAGGGAAACCAGTATCGCCACGAGCGGCTTAATCGAAACGATCGTCTCCATTAAAACGTCCTCTCCTTTTTAGATTTTCAATAGTATCAAAGAGTTCTGATCTTCGCCCCCAGGCAAAAAAAAGGAAGTTATCCTTTTAAATATCGTGTGATATCACGAAAATTGCCATATTTAACGCAGTCTCTACCATGTTTTAAACATTTTTCATAGAGAATATCCTTTGCAAATACCAAATCCGCTTTTTCTGCGGGGCATACATCGGAATAACCGTTTCCAATATAGATGATGGTTTCATAAGTCAAGCGATATTGTTCCAGAATGTTGCTTTTGCAGTTCCCGCATAAGTCACAGTCATCATTGCTTTCAGGGAATTCGATGTGAACCGCTCCCCCGTCGTGAAACCGGACCACATTGGCAAAATACTCAATATCAGCCAGATCATACTTTTTCAAGAGTTCGTCGATATAAAAATCGAGGCCGTCGGACACAATCTTTATTGTCAGACCACGGGCGGCGCAGAACTCACAGAACTCCCGGAAGTATGGATCAAGAGCACCATGTTCGAGGACAAAGGCAACCATCTCTTCCCTGGTAGCCCTGAAAAGCGCAGCAATCTGGGTATACGCGTCTTTGGAACCGATCTTCCCCTCACAATACGCCCGGTCAATTTCGTGCCAGCCGTTGCCGGCAAATTCCTTAATGACCTCAAAGCCTACGTCTGTCGTGGTCAAGGTACCGTCGAAATCGGTGATGATCAATGTCGTTTCATTCAGCGGTATCAATGTTCTTTTTCCCCGTGAATATGACGTCTCATATTATTTTCTTTCTCCGTCCTGTCTTGAACCATTCGTACAGAAGGAAGACCCCCGACAGTATCATAATGACCGGAATGACATACTTTGCCCATTCCATGCTGCCCGGGTAGAATCTCTTCAGTGCCATGAATATGACGCCGACCACACCGACCAGCCATCCGCTGACGTTTTTTACATGCTGTACAAGCAGCCCGACGGCTATGACGATGAAGAGCACCGGCCAACTGTCATTGAAACCGTATATCCTGGTGCTGTTCAGAAGAATAAGCGCGCCCAGTGCGATCAGTATGAGGGCTCCGGTAACAACAAGCTTCTGAGATGTCCTTTCCACATTAACTCCTTTCAATCATCAGTTTTCACCGAGACGATGCAGCTACGGTTCGGCCGCCTAATCCTTTTCTTTCATGACATCGATCAATTTTGTAAACGGCTTGAACAGATCGATGGGAATGGGGAAAAGGGTCGTCGAATTGTTTTCCGACGCGACCTGAACCAGTGTCTGAAGGTACCGCAACTGCAGTGCAATCGGCTGCTCGGCAATGACCTTGCCCGCATCGGCAAGTTTCTGGGCCGCCTGATATTCTCCTTCCGCGTTGATGACTTTTGCCCGCCGTTCCCGCTCCGCTTCCGCCTGTTTGGCCATGGCCCGCTGCATTTCCTGGGGAAGGTCGATATGCTTTACCTCAACGGTGGTAACTTTAATCCCCCACGGATCGGTGCTTCTGTCCAGTATCTCCTGGAGGCGACTGTTTATCTTTTCCCGCTCCGACAAAAGTTCGTCGAGTTCAACCTGGCCACAGACACTCCGCAGTGTTGTCTGGGCAAGCTGCGATGTGGCGTAAAGAAAATTCTCCACTTCGACAACGGCGCTGTTTGCATCCATGACTCTGAAATAGATAACCGCATTGACCTTAATCGAAACATTATCACGGGTTATAACATCCTGCGGCGGCACATCCATGGTGATTATTCTCATGTCGATTTTCGTCATTCTGTCGATAATCGGTATCAGAATGATCAGTCCGGGCCCTTTTGCCCCGATAATTCGCCCCAGTCTGAAAATAACACCCCGTTCATATTCGTTAAGAATCCTGATCGCCGCCGCCAGGAACATAATGACTAAAACAACTATGGTGCCAATTGTATACAGCATTGTTCGCCCTCCTTACATTAATTGATTCGTTCGACTTCCAGGACAAGGCCTTTCAATCCTGTCACCTTCACCTTCTGCCCTTCTTCTATGGGCTCCTGACTGCAGGCGTTCCAGGATTCACCCCTGATGAACACTTTTCCGGCAATATGAATAGGGGTTATTGCCGTCCCCTCTTCTCCCATCATGCCTTCCCGGCCGGTTTTCGGTTTTGTCATCTGTGCCTTCACGGCAAGGCTGACGACAGCGACAAAAAACAGCGATATAATGATGATCGTCGGTATCATAACCTTAAACGAAACCCTCAGCGCCGGCACGGGAGAATCAAATAGAAGCAGGGACCCCAGTACCAGGGAGATGACTCCCGCTACGGTGAGCATGCCATGGCTTATAATTTTTATTTCCGCAATAAAAAGAATGACACTGAATAGTATCAGAAGAACACCGGCGGCATTGACCGGTAACGTCTGCATGGCAAAAAAAGCAAGAATCAATGAAATGCCCCCGACGACACCGGGCAGGATAGCTCCGGGATGGGAAAATTCGAAATAGAGCCCGGCGAGACCGATCATCAACAGAAGGTAGGCTATATTGGGGTCGCTCAGCGTGGCCAGAATTCTCGCCCTGATTCCCATCTCTCTTTCATTGAGAACCGCTCCCTTTGTGACGAATGTCACCGTTCCCCCGGCGGTATCGATCTTCCGGCCATCAATCTCAGTGAGCAGTTCCTGAATATCCTTTGCGACAATGTCGATTACCTTGAGCCGTTTCGCTTCATCAGCTGTTATGGATTCACTCTTTCTCACCGCTTTCTCCGCCCAGTCGGCGTTTCTGTTTCTCTTCTCGGCAATCCCCCTTACATATGCCACGGCGTCATTTTCCACCTTCTTCGCCATGGTTTCGTCCATCTTGCCACCCATCCCCATCGCCACGGGATGAGCGGCCCCTATGTTTGTCCCTGGCGCCATGGCCGCTATGTGCGCCGCCATGGTAATCATGACGCCCGCCGACGCGGCCCGGGCTCCCGAAGGAGACACATAAACGATAATCGGGATGCGGGCATTGAGCAGTTCCTTAACGATATCCCGCATGGCCAGGTCGAGGCCGCCCGGCGTATCAAGACGGATGATCAGGCCGTCGGAACCCTGATCGTAAGCCGCTTGAATGCTCCGAGTGATGTATTTCGCAGCAGCGGGCGTGACTGCAGAATTCACGGTTATGACATCGAAGACGGGAGCGCCCGTGCTTCCCCGTAACTCCGATACGACAGCAGTCAGGCATACCGCTATGATCAGGCATATGAATAAACGCTGTATCGTTCTTGATTTCATGACAACTCCGGTCAGTTACTTCATGTCGTTCGGTTTCATTCTCGGGGTGCCCGGTATTGAACGGGTATGTTCAATTCCTTCATAATCATCTGAACGTCCTCCCATACCTGTTTCTTCGCTCCGGGATTTCTCAGGAGATACGCGGGATGATATGTGGGCATGAGCTTGATGCCGTGATATTCATGGAACCTGCCCCGCAGCACCGATATGGAAAGATCGGTATTCAACAGTGTCTTCGCGGCAAAGGTGCCG
>JAFGWZ010000108.1 GCA_016936905.1 Deltaproteobacteria bacterium
AATACCGTTCAAACGTCCCCAAGTACTCCGAGTTTCTCTTCGAAGTGGTGGACGGCGATTTTTACCGTCGAGCCCGGGAGATAAAGGAATCGGGACGGCAGAACATCATCGTAGGAGGAGTAAGCTACGGACAGGGGTCGTCAAGGGAACATGCCGCACTCTGCCCCATGTACATGGGAGTGCGGGCCGTGCTTGCCAAATCGTTTGAAAGAATCCACACGGCAAACCTGATCAACTTCGGCATTGTCCCGCTGACCTTCAAGAACGAAGGGGACTTCGAAACGATACAGCAGGGGGATATCCTCGAGATATCCGACATTCGGGGGAAAATCTCCCACGGCAAGCCGTTGACGGTGAAGAATACAACACAGGGATTGGAGTACGAGGTCGAGTATGACCTGTCCGAACGGGCCGCGGAGATTGTTCTGGCCGGCGGCATGCTTTCACTCATCAAAAATAAAGCGTAGGAGAAGGAAATAGATGACAAAGAAGATTAAAGTGGCAACACCCATCGTCGAAATGGACGGAGATGAGATGACCAGAATCATGTGGCAGATGGTCAAGGACAATCTCCTGCTTCCGTACCTGGACATGGATGTCGACTATTACGACCTGGGTCTGGAGAAGAGAGATGAAACCGACGATCAGGTAACCATTGACGCGGCCAACGCGACGATGGAATACAAGGTGGCGGTGAAATGCGCCACTATCACGCCGAATGCGGCCCGGGTCAAGGAATATAATCTGAAAAAGCAGTGGCCCAGCCCGAATGGAACCATCAGGGGAATCCTCGACGGAACCGTTTTCAGGGCCCCCATCCTGGTCGAGAATATCAAGCCGTCGGTGAGAAACTGGACGAAACCGATTCACATCGGCAGGCACGCTTACGGCGATGTCTATAAGAACACGGAAATGAAAGTCACCGTTCCCGGCGTAGCCGAACTGGTGTTCACCCCCAGCGACGGAAGCGAACCGATCCGAAAAAAGATCCAGGAATTCAAAAGCCCGGGGGTCCTCCAGGGGATCCATAATCTCGATAATTCAATAAAGAGTTTTGCCATATCCTGTTTCACCTATGCGCTGGACCAGAAGATCGACCTGTGGTTCAGCACGAAAGATACCATCTCCAAGACCTATGACGCCGAATTCAAGGCGATCTTCGAAGAAGAATACGAAGTAAACTGGAAGGACAAATTCGAGGCAGCGGGGATCGAATACTTCTTTACCCTCATCGACGACGCCGTCGCGCGGGTCATGAAATCGGAAGGCGGCATGCTCTGGGCCTGCAAGAACTACGACGGCGACGTCATGTCGGACATGCTTGCTTCCGCATACGGAAGCCTTGCCATGATGACGTCGGTTCTCGTGTCACCCCACGGCTACTTCGAGTATGAAGCGGCCCATGGCACGGTACAGAAACACTACTACAAGCACCTGGCAGGGGAAAAAACGTCGACCAACTCAATGGCGCTCATCTTCGCCTGGACGGGTGGCCTGAAAAAGCGGGCCGAGCTCGACGGCACCCCCGACGTCGCATCTTTCGCACAGAAGATCGAAGACGCCGCCATCGAGACCGTTGAAAGCGGAATCCTGACGGGCGATCTCATGCGGGTGGCCGACCCGGATCCGAAGAACAGGCAGGTGTACACGGAAGATTTCATCGATCACATAAGGAAGATTCTCGAAACCAGGCTGTAAGAAGAAAAAAGGAGATGAAATGGCACAGAAAGCGATCAGAGAAGCGGACGGCAAAGCAATGATGGCCCGGCTGCTCACGGACTATACGGACGGAAAGTACAAAATTCAAAATCGATTCGTATCGGTGGGACCTGAAACGGAGCTGAAGAAGTTACCGAACAAGTACAAATGGCTTCAAAAAGAAAAACTGGTTGTGAAACCGGACCAGCTCATCAAGCGGCGGGGAAAAAGCAAGCTTCTCCTCCTGAACGTGGACTGGAAAGAAGCGGAAAAATGGATCAGGGAGCGCATGAACAAACCGATCACCGTCGGTACCGTCACGGGGATTCTCGATCATTTCATTGTCGAGCCTTTTGTCCCGCACGATGAAAAGGACGAATATTACGTCGCCATCACGGCCCAGCGCGAGGGAGATGCGGTCCTCTTCCACCATGAGGGCGGCATCAACGTGGGTGACGTGGACGCCAAAGCGGTCAAACTGTTCGTTCCCATCGGAGAGACGCCAACAGCCCGGGAAATCGAAACAAAACTCCTGGGAAACGTTCCGAAAGAACGAAAGGCCCTCATTGCCGAATTTATCGAAGGTCTTTTCAAGTACTACGCCGACCTGAACTACAGCTATCTTGAAATCAATCCCTTTGTCGTCGACGGGGAAGGGGTTACGCCGCTTGACCTGGCGGCAAAGCTGGACGATACGGCCGATTTTGTCAGTGCAAACAAGTGGGGCGCCATCGATCTTCCCGCGCCTTTCGGACGAATGATGACCAGGGAAGAGGCATACATCGAAGAACTCGATTCAAAGACCGGCGCCTCGTTGAAACTGACGGTTCTCAATCCCGAAGGCCGCGTCTGGACCATGGTCGCCGGCGGAGGCGCATCGGTCATCTATGCCGATACTATCACCGACCTTGGTTTCATGGAAGAGATGGCCAACTATGGAGAGTATTCGGGAGACCCGAACGAAGAATTCACTTACCTGTACGCCCGGACCATCCTGGATCTTATGACGCGGAAAAAGAATACCAAGGGCAAATTTCTCCTCATCGGAGGCGGCATCGCCAATTTTACCGACGTGGCGAACACGTTCAGGGGAATCATCCGCGCCCTCAGGGAATACAAGAAGAAGCTCCAGGAAAACAAGGTAAAGATTTACGTCAGGCGAGGCGGCCCGAATTACAAAGAAGGCCTGAATCAGATGAGGGCGCTGGGAGATGAACTGGGGGTCACCATCGAGGTATACGGCCCCGAAACACACATGACAAAGATCGTTTCAATGGCGCTGAAAGGGGATAAGTAAATGGCAAAGAAAGCAACGGGAAAAACCAAAACAGCGGACAAAAAAAGCTACGAACTGTTCAATCGCGACACGCAGGCTTTTATCTATAATATGCAGGTCAACGCGACACAGCGAATGCTCGATTTCGATTACGCGGCAGGACGGGAAAAGCCGTCGGTGGCGGCCATTGTCAACCCGACGGGCAGCGAATCGCTCCAGAAATTCTTCTACGGCCCGAAGGAAATACTGGTCCCCGTCTACAAGTCACTCGGACGGGCCGCCGATAAGCATAAGAATGTCGATGTCCTGATCAGCTTCGCGTCATTCCGTTCCGCCGCCAAATCGGCCGAGGAAGCCTTCGAGATCCCAGGGATCAGAACGATCGTGCTGATCGCCGAAGGTATTCCGGAGCGGCAGATGAGGCTGGTCAACGCGAAAGCGAAAAAACTCGGAAAGGTCATCATCGGCCCCGCCACTGTCGGCGGCGTCAAGGCAGGCGCCTTCAAGATCGGCAATACCGGCGGGACGATCGAAAACATCATCGAATCGAAACTGCACCGCCCCGGATCCGTGGGATTCGTATCGAAATCGGGGGGCCTTTCCAATGAAGCATACAACATCATCTCCCGAAACACCGACGGCCTTTACGAGGGAATCGCCATCGGCGGCGACAGATATCCGGGGAGCACGCTCCTCGACCATCTCCTGCGCTACGAGAAAGACCCCAACGTGAAAATGCTGGTCTGCCTCGGCGAAGTCGGGGGAGAAGACGAATACGCCATCGTGGACGCGCTGAAGGCAAAGAAGATCACCAAACCGCTCGTCATGTGGGTCACGGGCACCTGTTCTAAGGCCTTCAAGACGGAGGTGCAGTTCGGCCATGCCGGGGCCAAGGCGGACGCCGAGGCGGAAACGGCGGACGCAAAAAACGCCGCACTGAAGAAAGCGGGGGCAATCGTTCCCCATTCATTCGACGACTACGCCGAAAAAATCAACGAAACATACAAAGCCCTGGTCAAGAAAAAAATCATCACGCCCGCCCCCGAAACGGAAGCGCCGAAAATCCCCCTCGATTTCAACAAGGCCCTGTCGGCGGGAGTTATCAGGAAACCGGCAAGCTTCATCTCAACCATCGCCGACGATCGGGGCGAAGAACTCATGTACGGGAAAATGACCATCTCCGATGTCTTTAAAAAAGACATCGGGGTCGGCGGAGTCCTCAGCACGCTCTGGTTCAAAAAGTTGCTGCCGCCGTACGCCACCAAGTTCATCGACATGGTCATCATGGTCACGGCAGACCACGGTCCCGCCGTATCGGGGGCCCACAATACCATCGTTGCGGCACGGGCCGGTAAAGACCTCATCTCATCCCTCGTATCGGGGCTGCTCTGCATCGGACCGCGTTTCGGCGGCGCTCTCGACGGCGCGGCGCAGCAGTTCTCCGATGCCCTCGACCGGGGCCTGACCCCGCAGCAATTCGTCAATTCGATGAAGCAGAAGGGGGCCAACATCCAGGGCATCGGTCACCGGATCAAATCGATCCACAACCCCGACATGCGGGTGACCATTATCAAGAACTATGTCAAGAAGCACTTCAAGAGCACGGCATTGCTCGATTACGCACTGGAGGTGGAAAAGATCACCACGAGCAAGAAAGACAACCTGATCCTGAACGTCGACGGCGTGATCGGCATATGTTTCGTCGATCTCCTGAGGTCTGAATTCACAAAAGAACAAGCGGATGAATACATCCAGATGGGAGCACTGAACGGGCTCTTCGTCCTCGGCCGGAGCATCGGTTTCATGGGGCATTATCTCGATCAGAAACGGCTGAAACAGGGGCTCTATCGCCATCCCTGGGATGACATCGCCTATCTCACCGAATAGCCGGACATCGGCGGAATGACACACAAGAAAGGGAACGGTCTGAATCTTCATACCGTTCCCTTTCTCAATACAATAATTATCGGGCGCGGTTCCACGTGCCCTCAAAAAGACTGCGGCGTACTGATGGAGCGCCCGCACGGCCTTTTTCAATGACCAGTGACGGTCCGTCATTGACTTTTCTTCTTTGTCTTCCTTTTCACTTCCTTTTTTTCCTTCTCATCGTCTTCGCCGAAGGCTTTCAGGCCCCGGGCAAGCTCTTTTAATTTTTCGTTGACGAGATAGTTGATCGACCCCTCTGGATACGTCCCGTCAGGTCGCTTTTCACCGGCAGACGTACCGGTGAGGATTTCGATTCCCTCGTCGATGGTTCTGACGGAATAGACATGGAAGCGCCCCTGTTTAACCGCTTCAACCACGTCCTTGCGAAGCATCAGGTCCTTTACGTTGCTCGCCGGTATCATCACGCCCTGGTTCCCCGTCAGCCCGACATGGCGGCAGCAATCGTAGAATCCCTCGATCTTATGGTTGACGCCCCCGATTGCCTGAACTTCCCCCTTCTGGTTCACCGAACCGGTAACCGCCGTATCCTGGCGAACGGGCATCTCGGAGATACTTGACAGAAGGGCGTACAACTCCGTTGACGACGCGCTGTCACCGTCGACGCCTCCATATGACTGTTCGAAGGCGATGCTCGCACTCATGGTCAGCGGCTTATCCTGGGCATATTTCTCCCGCAGATAACCGCTGAGGATGAAAACTCCTTTATTGTGAGAGCTCCCCGATAGATCCGACTCCCGTTCGATGTTGATGATGCCGGCCCGCCCCATCGACGTTGTCGCGGTAATGCGGGACGGTTTTCCGAACATAAAGTCGCCCATATTGTACACAGCAAGGCCGTTCACCTGTCCTTCCCTGCGTCCGTCGACATCGATCATCACGGTCCCCCGGTTTATCATTTCCTGAAGGTGTTCCTCGATCATGTTCGACCGGTAGATACGGGATTCTATTGCCTTATCGACGTGCCGGTCCAGGACGACCGGTTCATGTTCCTCTCCCGCCCAGAAGTCAGCCTCCCGGATAAGATCGGTCACCGTGGGGAAGCTCGTGCTGATCTTTTCCTGCCGCCCCGTCATTCGCACGGCATGCTCGACCAGGCACGCGACTGCCGTTCTGTCAAACGGCTTCAGCCCGTCTTCGTCCTGCACCATCTTGATAAACTCGGCGATCTGCCGGATCGATTCATCGGTTTTATCCATTGATGTTTCAAAATCCGCCCGCACTTTGAATATCTTCTTCACGTCCTCATCATACGCCAGGAGCAGATGGTACAGGTATGGATCGGATATCACGACGACCTTTATATTCATATCGATGGGTTCCGGTTTCAGCCCCGATGTCGTAAAGAGATAAAATGGGTCATATGTCTGGATC
>JAFGWZ010000109.1 GCA_016936905.1 Deltaproteobacteria bacterium
AGGCTGTTTTCAAGAGCCGTCTTGATATCGAGGCTTCCGCAGATGCGGACGGTAACCTGCCTGAAAAATTCATTCTTATCGATGTTCATGAAGAAATGTTCCTTTTGCGGGGACGGTATTAATTACGCTATGGCGTGACTATACACAATATTACGCCATAGGAGAAGCGCAATTACGCCATGGAGTAATAATAATAATGCTGGAGCTCTCTAATGTATCGATAATATTGGAATTTATCTTCTGGCACGGTTTACGCAAAATACGACTAAAAATCTAGAAGCGCGAGGACTTCATCGGTGAAATGGGTCGAAATTATCAAGGTCCGGACGGTCGGTGAGCCCGAATCTCTGTTAGTCGCCGAAATATTCAATGATTTCAGCGCAATGGATAAGGGGAGACCGCCGGCGGAGATGAAACTGTATCATCATGCCACCGTGGAGAGCGACCTCTGTATCCATCTTTACTGGGAATCTGAGACGATATCGCCCCGGAAAAGTCCCGTGGGGCTGAGAATCGTAGAATCGATCGGCGCTCTCGGCGTGGCGAATCATTCTATATGGGTGGAAGACGTAACCGGTAAAACGGCGCCGGCGGTTTAGGGATCGCCCATTCCCGGTAATGAACCCGGAGGGTTGTCTGTTCCCGGGATACGATACAGGTTGCTTCCATATCACGGGAGTCATGACGGGAGTGATTGAGCGATATGTCCACCGAGGTGTTTGCGGGGATATTAAAAGGAAGAAAAAAGTTACCGCAATATTCATATATCTGGATTAAAAAAAGGAGAACGTGATGCACCCCAGGAATAGTGATTACTCGATTCTGCTTGCAATGACCATTGCCTTCTCGGTAATGTTGGGCAGCCTGCTGATTGCGGGTTGTGACGGCGGGACGAAAACGTCACAGCAACGTCCCGCTCCGGAAGTGGCCGTGGTGACGATCCAACCGCAGGAGGTTGTGCTTACCACCGAACTGCCGGGCCGCACCGCCGCCTTTCGCGTTGCCGAGATACGTCCCCAGGCCAACGGCCTCATAGAAAAAAGGATGTTCACGGAGGGCTCGGATGTAACGGCCGGGCAGACGCTGTACCGGATCGACGCCGCTCCTTTTCAGGCGGTTCTCGACAATGCCCAGGCCGCGCTTAACAGGTCGGAGGCCAATCTCAATACGATCCGGCTGAGGGCTGAGCGTGTGAAAGAATTGCTGGTCGACAAAGCGGTCAGCCAGCAGGACTATGACGACGCGGCTGCCGCCTTGAAACAGACGGAAGCGGATATTCAATACTGGAAAGCAATGATGAACTCGGCTCGCATCAACCTGGGGTACTGTCGTGTCAACGCTCCCATTTCAGGCCGTATCGGCCGGTCCACTGTGACGGAAGGCGCCATTGTCACGGCCTATCAGCCCATGCCCCTGGCGACGATTCAACAACTGGATCCCATGTACGTGGACGTTCCCCAATCAACGACCGACTTGTTGCGTCTAAGGAACCTTTTGAAAAGCGGAAAGCTGGATCAGAACGGGCCAAGTCAGAAAAAGGTCGGGCTTCTCCTGGCGGACGGTACAACCTATCCATGGAAGGGGACATTGCAATTCCGCGACGTTACAGTGGAGCAGACGACGGGGACCGTTGCCCTGCGGATTGTCTTTCCCAATCCGGAAAATATTCTCCTGCCAGGAATGTTCGTCCGGGCAGTAGTGAAAGAAGGTGTCGATAAGCAGGCGATCCTCGTTCCACAGCAGGCAGTGTCGCGGGACCCCAAGGGGAACCCTCTCGCGCTGGTCGTTGATTCCCAAAACAAGGTTGAGCAGCGGCAGCTCGAAATCGACAGGGCCATCGGTAATCAGTGGTTGGTGATCTCCGGCCTTGCCCCGGGCGATCGGGTCATCGTGGAGGGGACACTGAAAGTACGTCCCGGAGCAACGGTGAAGGCGGTATCAATGGAAGAGTCAGCAGGAACGAATCCTGCTGCAGAAAAAAATTCAAAACAACCGACCGGGCCAGCGAAGTGACGGAGGAGAGCCATGCTATCGAAATTCTTTCTTGACCGTCCCGTCTTCGCGTGGGTCATCGCCATCATCATCATGGCGGCCGGGGGCCTGGCGATTTACAATCTGCCCATATCGCAATATCCTCCCATCGCCCCGCCGACCATCGCCGTTGAGTCATATTATCCCGGCGCTTCGGCCGAGACGGTGGAAAACAGCGTTACCCAGGTCATCGAGACGAAGATGACCGGCTTTGACAACCTGCTGTACATTTCCGCCACCAGCGATTCGGCGGGCGCTTCCCGCATCGAACTGACCTTCGAAGCCGGAACCGACCCCGACTTCGCCTGGTCACAGGTGCAGAACAAGCTTCAACTTGCCATGTCGAGCCTTCCCGACGTGGTCGCAAGCCGGGGCATTACCGTCAGGAAATCGACCAGGAACTATCTGATGATCATCGGCCTGATCTCTGAAGACGGCAGTATAGACAGAAGCGACCTGTATGACTACGCGAAATCCAACCTCGAGAAAATCCTGGCCAGGGTGCCCGGTGTGGGCGAGGTGGGAATTTTCGGCAGCGGATACGCCATGCGCGTATGGATCAACCCCAATAAGCTCATCGATTTCCAATTGACCATAGAAGACGTTATTAAGGCGCTGAGGGCCTATAACGTGGAGGTCTCCGCTGGCCAGTTCGGCGGCGCTCCCGCGGTGAAAGGCCAGCGCCTGAATGCCTCCATCGTTGTCCAGAACATGCTCAGG